>JAUQPV010000008.1 GCA_030550225.1 Acidobacteriota bacterium
GAGGGAGAGGGTCGAAACGTCGCAGGAGGTTCCCCGGAAGCAGGACCGGCGTCGAACCCTTCCCTGCAAGCCGGCGGGCGTCTCGCAGGGTGAACACGGGGACGGCGTCGGGGATGAGGTCGCTCAGGAGGTAGCCGTACTGGTCGACGGCCAGGATGGCCATCCAATGGGCGGTGGCCTCCCCAAGGGGCCAGCGGGCCGCCTCCTGACGGACCGTCTCAGCAAAAGCCCCGCCACCCGGGACGACGACAAGGGGCCACCGGCGGGCCAGCCGTCCGATGACCGGACACAAGGGCGCGAGCCCGCCCCGCTCGCCCAGACTTCCGCCGACCTTCAGGACCGTGATGAGTTGGGTCATGACTTATCATAATCGTTCGGTTCGTGAAAATGGCGTCCGGACGGCCTTTGCTACCGCCCGGGAAGCACGATTTTTCAGACAGAATGGGTGTTTGGTGTTGGGTGCTGGGTGTTGGGTTCTTGAGAAAAGGGACCTAACACCCAACACCCAGCACCGAGCACCGATTTTTCGAAGGGTCGGAAAGGCCGAATTCATGCGGGTTTTCACGAACCGAACGGTCCTGTTATGGGTCATGGCCATCCGTCATGAGCCAATTCGTGAGTAGATAGGCCGCCGCCACGCAGGGGGCGACCCTGCTACCGGCAGGACCCCAGGCCGCGGGAGGCTCCAAGAGCGGCAGGCCCATCCGTCGGGCCACCTCCACGGCCAGGAAGGCGCCCGTCCCCAGGGGCAGGACAGGCAAGTCGGCCGGATGCCCCAGGCGGGACCGGACCTTTCGAACGGCGGCCTCGACCTGCCGAAGCTGACACTCGTAGATGTAGTCCGCTATGGCGTCAATCTCGGCCGGCGTCAACTGTTCGATATCGGCGCAGACGAGACGGGCCAGCCGCTCTCGGGCGAACTCGGCCGTCGGGGGCCGGCCGTCCGGCGTCGGGCACGTGTAGTCCTCCGGCCGGATGCGTCCCAGGACGAGGTAGACGTCGCCCGTGACGGCAAAGTACTCGCTTGAAACGGGACAGAAGCGACCTCGCAGGGGTACAGACCGGACGACGGCCGCCAGGGGCGTGCGTAAGACGCCCGTATAGACGAGCTCCCCGTGGAGGAGACGGTCCAGGTCCGTCCGGCCGAGGGCGGCCACCCGGCCGTCCCGGACGGGGATGACGTCGGTCGTCGTACTGCCGACGTCGAGGACAAGGGCATTCCGATAGGCTTCCGCTACGTAGAGAGCCGTCGCCAGCCAGTTGTTGGCCGCAAAATCCAAGAGCCGGTCGTAAGCCTCGGCCCGGGGGACCCACTCGCCGGCCAGGCTGAGGACGTAGACGGGCGTCTCCGGAAAGGCGGCGCCCACGCTGTCGAGGACGAACCGGACGCCCTCCCGCTTCGTCCGAAACACGTCCGACAGCTCGGCCGTCATCGTCAGGGCCATCGCCTGGGGAGGTCGGTCCGTCAGCTTGGCGAGGACTTCTCGCAGGAGGCCCGGCAGACGGTCCCTCGCCCGCCAAATCTCGAAGGGCCGGGCGACGACGCGAACGTCCGTGACGGCACCGGCCTCATACCACAGACAGGCCGCCTTCGTGTGGACACCGCCGACGTCCCAACCGACGATGAGAGCCATGAGGATCAGGTGCCGGGTCCCAGTGGCCTGCCTCGACTACCGGGACCTCCTCACCCTCAGAAGAGGATGCAGGTCCATGGTCTGGGGTTCTTCCCGCCGGGACCCGGGAGGGGCTTACTCAGAGGTCTGGGAGGCCGGGATGTACTGGCCGTACTTCCGCTTGAAGCGGTCGATGCGGCCCTCCGTGTCGACGTACTTCTGCTGACCCGTAAAGAAGGGATGGCACTTCGAACAGATCTCGACCCGGATCTCCGGCTTCGTCGACCGGGTCACGAACGTGTTCCCACAAGCACAGATGACCCGGGCGATGACATACTGTGGATGAATGTCCTTCTTCATCGGTCGATCCCCCCAAGATGGATTGGGAATTGCGAATTTCGGATTGCGAATTGGAAATTGGGCATGAAGGACGTCCCGGGTCCCGGGGGTCAGGCCTCGGCCCGGGGGATGGGAATGGGGCCGATCCGCATTTCGGATGCCAGGTTTACTCCCTGCATCCCACCGATCATCCCTGCCGCACTTCTTCGTCCACAATCCGAAATTCGCAATTCGCAATCCGCAATTCGCAATATCCGTTCAGTTCCACCGCCCCGGGATCGGGGTCTGGCAGTCGGGACAACGGCCGTCGACGAGTCGATAGGCTAAGACCTGAAAGCCGTAGCGTCGGATGACAGCCCGGTGGCACTTCGGGCAGTAGGTGTCCTCGTAGCCATCGACCATGCCCGGCAGGTTGCCGGCATACACGTAGCGAAGGCCCTCCTCATAGCCGATGCGGGCCGCCCGGATGAGGGTCTCGGGCGGCGTGTTGTCGGGGTCCGTCATCTTGTAGTCCTTGTGGAAGGCCGTCACGTGCCACGGGATGTCCGGCGAGACCGACACGAGGAAGCGGGCGATGTCCCGAAGTTCCTCGTCCGAGTCGTTGAAGCCCGGCACGATCAGGGTCACGACCTCGACCCAGAAGCCCATCTCGACGGTCATCCGGATCGTCTCGAGGACCGAGTCGAGGCGCCCGCCCAGCTTCCGGTAATTCCGGTCCCGGAACGACTTCAGGTCGATCTTGTAGAGGTCGGTCCAGGGTCGGAGGAATTCCAAGACCTCCCGGGTGGCATTGCCGTTGCTGACGTAGCCCGTCCGGAGGCCTCGTTGCTTGGCAAGTCGGAATATGTCGACGGCCCACTCGCTGGTGATGAGGGGCTCGTTGTACGTACTGACGACGACCCGACAGTCATGGCGATCGGCGAGCTGAATCATCTCTTCGGGCGTGATCGCCTCGGGCGACACGCCGGCGACGGGGTCCCGGAGAGCCTGGGACGTCACCCAGTTCTGGCAATTGGAAACGGTCAGGAAACCCGCCAGATAGGTATGCTCTTCTTCGACTTCCATGTTGTAGACGAAGCCTTCGTACTCCGTCTGGGTCACGTCCCGCAGGGGAATTAAGTAATAATCGTTTGTTTCGATAATTTTACGACGAACTCCCCTGTCTTCATACCAAACGACTGTGAACTGAGTATTCGCGAGCCGGACCGGACGACCGAAGACCGTTCCCTCGGGAGGCCGAGGGGTCGAATAGATGGAGGGGAAGTACCCCAGTTTCAGGGCCAGCCATGCGATCCCATAGGCCAAAGCGGGAGAGACCGTCGTCACGCTGACCTTCCCATTCGGGTAACGATGGCCATCGCCCTCGACAAAGGCTTGGAGAAAGGCCTCGACGACCGGCCGGGGTGCATCGAAGAGAATCTCAGGGACCCGCTTTTCACGAGCCTTGCCACCGGCCAGGGCTTGAAAAAGAAGGGCCGCCGAAACCTTCCCGACAGAGACCCGAAGGCTCGTCGGACACTGTATCACAGCGGCTTTCAATCCCAAGCACCGGCCTAAGGCGTCCCGGACCTTCTTCGCCAGATGCCTCTCATGAGGCGCGAAGCTAAAGTGGAGCACCACACTATTCGGGCGTCGAGACCCTCGCGTGACGGAGCCCTCCGCACAGTAGTATCCCAGTAACCGAGCCATTTCCACGTCCAGTGGAATGTGAAGCGGAATCCCGGGGCGGTGTTCCTTAGGGAACCGTAGAGTATCCCCCTCCACGATAGGTCCACCGGACCGAACATCATCCCCAAGGCCGCGGGTCATCTTGCTACGGACATGCCGGATGTATGAAGGACTTCGATTCAGACGCATCCCTATCTGACGAGATGTCTCTCCACGATCTGTGGACTCGAAGATGAGCCGACGTTCCTCGGGTGTCAGCTTCCAAGGAATCCGGTACACCGCCCGATAAGCCCCCAGAGTTCGGGCGACGTCTACGACTTGGGGGGAGGAGAAAGCAAAGCGCCGGGGAATCGCCACGTAATGGCGGGGTGTCAAATCTTTCGCATAGACCGGTCGAGGCGGAATATGGACGTCATCGGTCGCATAAATGCGGTGGTCCGGGGTGCATCGGAGCTCCGGCAAATAATAGGGCTTCAGGACGACCATCGGGCCACGGTAGGGGTGTCGGAAGATCGCCCGAACCTTCCGGAAATTGCCGGAAGACGCTACAGCCAGTAGGTTTTCCGGATACGCGATCTCTGCGTCCGGCATCCGTTCGCGTCGAGACGTACCCTGAAAGAGGTCCTCCAATCGGACAGGTCCCCTTTGAGTGACGACGCACGTATCACCCGGAAAGCAATACGAACAATGAAGATCGCAACCGAGCATGCCGAAGCTCAAGGCCCGAGCGCCGGGCCAGGCGTGGAAGAAGGGCTTCTTCTCGATGGGGTCGACCTGGAGGGCGGCCACGTAGCCCCAGGGGACGTAGAGGACGCCGCCCTGGTTGAAGCGGACCTTGCAGACGCCCCGCTGGCCGTCGAAGATGACGCATCGGTGGCCGCAGGCGTAGCAACGGACGCGATTGTTCTCCAGGCGCTCATAGAGCACGCCCGGTCGCGTCGCCGCATCCAGGACGTCCGCCAATGTCAAGGCGACCTTTGCCATGCGTCGGTCCCTCCGGGTGTCGATCCAAATTTAGGCGGAACCCTCGACCTTTACCAATCGCGTTCGCAATCGTCTTGAGCAGGTGAGCAAATGGGCAGGTCGCCAGGTCGGCAGATAGGGAGGTAGGTAAAGGGAGGGGGACCGACCTTGGGGTTTCCATCCGGGGCCGCCGGCGATGATGTCGGTCGAAGAGACTCGTCTCGGTCCGACTCTGCACGTCCGGCGGGATAGAGTCCTCTCACGGTCGTCGGATCGGCTTGGACAGGGATGACGGTTGATCTCTCCACCTCAGGAGATCCCCTATTTCCCCATCTGCCGAGCTTCGTCACTTTCCCGGCTGGAACCCGACGATCCCCATATCGACAAGCTTTTTCAAGAGGATGTAAAAGCGTTCTTCCGAGACGGGGACCAGGTTCCGGAGGGTCTTCAGGTCGTAGAGGCCGTTGATGCGGGTGACCATGAAGCCCTGCATGGGGTCGAGTCGGTAGCGCACGAGGTCGTCCAGGCTAATACGCAGGACAGGGACGGCCGTCGGGGGGACCTGGTCTCGAAACTGCTGGATAACCTTCTCGTAGACGAGGCCCTGCAAGGTGTGGACCTCCTGCGGGAGGTCGGTGTAGTGGCTTTCGATGTACTCGAGCATCCGAAGGACTTCCTCGATTTTTCCCTCCCGGACCTTGACCTGGCAGGCCTCGACCAGCATCCCCAAGGGGATCTGAGGGCGTTCCGTATCCGGCTCGATAGGTGCCTCACTGGCGACGGTCACGACCTGCTTCTCATAGAGTTGAGCGGCGATACGGACGACCTCGAAGTCTGTCTCGTACAGGAGGAGGGCGATCTCCCGCAGGGACCGACGCCCGTTAATGAGACGAAGGACCCGCTCGGCTCGGGGGTCCGACCGAAGTTCCGGCGGGAGGACAGCGTTCGGCGCCCTTTGAAGGATCGTCCGCTCTAAGGCGGGCAGGACCTGCCGGACGCGTTCCCACTCGTCCTTGCGATAGACACCCTCCATGATGATGGCCTCGACGGGCAGGCCGAGGGGGACGATCTCGTAAGGCGGCGCCTCACCGGCGTGAAACTCGAAGGTCGCCTCGGGGCTTAAAAACAGCGAGTAGACCGTATCGCAGGCCTTCTCTTGCAGGGCACTCTTGAGTTGCTCTTCCGTCAGCCAGCCCTTTTCGATCAGCAGACGGCCCAGGACCCGGCCCGTCTGGATCTGCTCCTCGACGGCCTTGATGAGCTGGGCTTCCGAGATCCAACCCCTCCGGAGGAGGAATTGGCCTAAGAACTCCCGGGGGTCCGACGAAGAAGCCGCCACGAGGGCGCCGCTCTGGAAGAACAGCTTTTTCCGGACGGGGCCGACCTGAAAGACGAGGGCACCCGTCTGTTGGCTCTCGCTGAGCCAACGAAGCAGGTCGGGCAGAGACATTGTTTTGAGAGTCCCCCGAATCTCCACCTTCTGCACTCCTGCAGTCTGACTTTCAGTCTACCGTCCCGCCCGAGCGGAAGCAACCATAAATGGGCAGTCAGGCAGTTGAACGCTTCAATGTCGGGTGCTGGGGGCTCGGTGTCGAATAGAGGTCCCACCTGACACCCAGGACCTGACGCTGGAAATCCCAACGCCCTATTGCCCTGCTGCCTTACCGTCCCCTTCTGCCAAGGCCCGGACCTGAGCGGCCGTGACGCCCGTGACCCGGACGACCTTCCGACGGGAAGTGTGCCCGGCCAGGACCGTCACCGCTGCTACGGGGACCCCCAAGCGCTTCGCCAGAAAAGTCCGTAGGGCTTCATTCGCCCGTCCATGTACGGGGGGCGCCTGCAGACGGATGCGGAGGGCATCTCCGTAAAGCCCCGCCACGGCGTCGGACCGACTCCCGGGCGTGACGTACACGCTGAAGATACAGGCACCGGCTTTTTCTTCTACCTTCCATGCTTCCATCGAATCCTCGGTCTCGGATGGGAGGTGCTAATGGAGCCGTTCGGTTCGGGAGAATGGTGTCGGGACGGCCTTTTCCATCGCCCGGAAAGCACGATGTTTCAAGTTTCGTGACGACGTGACGAGGCCCATCCCGGGCCGTTCGCCCCAGCGACGGCTTCTTCCTAAACTCCGTCACGTCGTCACGACGTTACGACGTCACGATGTTTGAAAAACCGTCCTCCTCGAAGGGTCGGAAAGGCTGAATCCATGCGGGTTTTCACGAACCGAACGGCCCTGATAACAAAGCACTACCAAGTCCACGTTTGGAGGTTTTCCGAGGCGTCGGTCGCTACGACGGCGTCCTCGATGTCGAAGCCGTCGATGACGACGGCCGGGCCGATGAAAGCGTTCACCAAGCGAGTCCGTCGGGCCCGGACGGACCGGTCCAAGACGCTCGCCCGGAGGACTACTCCCTCGACGGAGCATTGAGCTCCTATGACGGCCCAGTCTTCGACGGCGACATCGTCGGCGACATGCGCCGTCGGATGAGTCCATAGACCGGGCCGACGCCAAGTCCCCGCCGCCTCCAGGCGAGGCCGGAGCGGGCCGAAGACGGTCGGCTGGACCTGCCAGGTGCGCACGAGGCTCCCATATGTCGAAAGAAAGCGGTCGGCATGCCCAAAGTCCCACCAGGGAGCGTCGGACCGATAGCCGACGAGACGAAGGGTCCCGGCCTGCCAGGCCGGGGCGACGGCGTCCCGGAACCAGTCGGACGGAAATTCAGTCGGTAAGCCTCGGAGGGCGGACGTGCGCAGGAAGGCCAGCCCGGCATACATGACGGCCACCCGGCCGGGCGCTTCCAAGGGATACAGGCGGGCCGTCGCCGGGTCCATGTAAAAATGGGTATACTCCGAAGCTGCGGCGTCGGCCCCCCGGACGTACAGGGCGGCATCGGCATCGGTTCCCAGGACAAAGTCCAGAAAGGCCGTTGTATCGACGAGCCCCAGGGAATCCCCGTTGAGGACGAGGACGTCGTCGGACCGACCCGTCGCATTCCAGAGATTTCGGATCGCCCCACCCGTGCCGTAGGGAAAGTCGACTTCGTCGAGATACCGAACGGGGACCGGCGTATCCCAGGCCGTCGGCGGCGGGAACCGGTCGGCCATGTAGTGCCGGTTGACATAGATTTCTCGGATCCGGTCGTCGCCCCGAAGTCGGTCCAACTGGAGTTGCAGGAGGGGCATGTTCAGGACGGGGACCAAAACTTTCGGATACACGAGCGTCAGGGGCCGGAGCCGCATGCCGTACCCAGCCGCTAAGATCAGGACCTGCATGGCCTTGCCTCCGGAAGATGCAAGATGCAGGATACAGGATGCGGGATGCGGAATGCGAGATGGGTGTCGATGTTGGGTATGTAAAGACCACGGACCCCAGACTACAGACCTGATGGAGTCATCGGGATACTTCGTCTCGAGACGAAGCGAACCAGGCTTCCGAAAAGGTCGATGGTCGGTGGTCCATGGTCTGTGGTCTAAGGAGACACGCATGGGACGACTTCGATGGGTCGGTCTCATTACCGCCGGTCTTGCCCTCGCCGTCGGCGGGTTAGGTAGCGGATGCGGGGCGCTTCCCTCAGCCTCGGATGCGTCTTCCGCCCTGGAAGGGCCGATCGCGGTTCGCTCGCCCTCTCAGGTGGTCTGGGGCCAGCGGTCCGGAGTCCCTTTTGTCTGGGCCCTGGCACCGGGCACCCGGGACCTCTCCCTTCACATCGGGCCGGTCCCCGTCGCGTCGCCCTCGGCGGCCCTCCGGACCCTGATGGACGCCGCCGAGCGGATCCGCCAACTCCGATTCCGCCGCCCGTTAACGACGAAGCCCCTGACAGACGCCACACTTCGCCAACTCTTGGAGTCCGAGCGGAAGGAGCAAGCCCGCCGGTATCAGGCCAGCGAGAAGATCCTCCAGCTCTTGGGTCTCCTCGAGGCCCGGCAGAGTCTATGGCCCCTCTTAGAGTCCCTCTATCAAGAACAGGTCGTCGGGGTGTACGACCCCCGGAGCCGGGCCCTGTTTTGGCGCCAGGATACGCTGGGTTTAACCGAACGGTTAATCATCGTCCACGAGCTCTCCCATGCCTTGGTCGACCAGAACTTTGACTTGGTGCCCTATCTGTATGGCCGTGAAGTCCAACAGGATGGGGAAGCCCGTATGGCCCGTCAAGCCGTCGCCGAGGGCGACGCGACCCTCGTCATGCTTCAGTACCAGATGGAGGCCATGGGCCTGGACACGACAAGTCTTGCCGACCTTCTGGAGGCCGACCCCGAGGCCATGGACCAGCTCCTGGAGGCCTTTACCGACCTTCCCATCGGCGATGCCCGCTACCCGCCTTGGCTCGTCCGGCTGTTTGTCGCTCCCTACATCGACGGCCTCCGGCTGGTCCTGGCGGTCTTCCGGCGGGACGGCTGGACCGGCGTCAACGGCCTCTACCGACGCCCGCCGGCCGACACAAGCCAGCTCCTTCACCCCGAACGTTACTTTCAGGACCGCTCGGGCCGACCCGTGCCGCCCCCGACGCCGACCGACGGAAAAGTCTTCGACCGGGACCGGATGGGAGAATTGAGCTGGCTCATATGGCTGGAACACTTTACGGACCAGCCGACGGCCGCCCGGGCCGCTGACGGATGGGACGGCGACATGAGCGTCTTAGTTCAGACCGGCCGCCAGGGCTGGGAGTGGCAGGCGGCGACCCGCTGGGCGTCGGAAAGGGACGCCCAGGAATTCGAGCAGGCCGTCCGGCAGGCGATGGACCGCCGGGCCCGGGTCGATCGACTCCTCCCCGTCCGGTGGGACATACGCCGGGAGAGCCGGACTGTCTACTTCCGGGTCGTCACACCGTGAAAGACCATGGACCCGTTCCACGCGATGGGGATGACCCCTGCCCCCGGCGCACCCGACGAGGCCGACGGGTCTTCCCCGATAGGTCTATGGGCTTACTTCGGCCCACCGGAAATGGAACCGCGATGGACCCGCGATGGACCCGGTTGCTTTTGGGTCGGCTCAGAGCGATGATTACTTAGTGTAGGGTCTTGGGTGCTCGGTATCGGACTCTTAGGGGGCGGAGGTATAAGGATGCAAGTCCCTGCTTCCCGAAACCCGGCCTGACCCTGAAAATATCACGAGGGGAACTGGCGAGACTCTGCTATGTCCCTGATCACGACCGTCCTTGGCAAGATCTTCGGGACGAAAAACGAACGGGAAATCCGGCGGCTCCGGCGGATCGCCGACCGCTGTAACGCCCTGGAGCCCGACATGCAGAGGCTCTCGGACGCCGAGCTCCGGGCCAAGACCGACGAATTCCGGCGTCGTCTGGCCGCCGGCGAGACGCTGGACGACCTCCTCGTCGAGGCCTTCGCCGTCGTCCGGGAGGCGGCCCGTCGGGTCCTTAACATGCGTCACTTCGACGTCCAGCTCATGGGCGGGATCGTCCTCCACGAGGGCAAGATCGCTGAGATGGCGACCGGTGAAGGGAAGACCCTGGTCGCCACGCTTCCGGCCTACCTCAACGCCCTGACGGGCGAGGGCGTCCACATCGTGACCGTCAACGACTACCTGGCCAAGCGAGACCGCTACTGGATGGGCCCCGTCTATGAGTTTCTGGGCCTGACCGTCGGCGTCATCCAGCACGACATGAACGACGAGGAGCGCCGCCGGGCCTATGCCTGCGACATCACGTACGGGACGAACAACGAGTTTGGCTTCGACTACCTGCGGGACAACATGAAGGTCCGTCTCGAGGACATGGTCCAGCGGGGGCACAACTACGCCATCGTCGACGAGGTCGACAGCATCCTCATCGACGAGGCCCGGACGCCGCTCATCATCTCGGGGCCCGTCGAGGAGGACACGTCCCGGTATTACGTTTACGACCGGGTCGCCCGTCGGCTCCGGCCCGGCGAGGATTTCGAGCTGGACGAGAAGCGCAAGACGGTCACCCTGACCGAGACGGGCGTCCACCACGTCGAGGAGCTCCTTCGTATCGAGAACCTCTACGACCCCCGCCACCTGGACGACCTCCAGGGCGTCATCCAGGCCATTCGAGCCCACTACTTGTTCAAGAACGAAGTCGACTACATCGTCAAGGACGGCAAAGTCATCCTGGTCGATGAATTCACGGGCCGTCTGATGCCGGGCCGACGGTACAGCGACGGCCTCCACCAAGCCCTCGAGGCTAAGGAGGGCGTCCGCATCGAGACGGAGAACCAGACGCTGGCGACCATCACGATCCAGAACTACTTCCGGATGTACAAGAAGCTGGCCGGGATGACGGGGACGGCGGCGACGGAGGCGGCCGAGTTTGAAAAGATCTACGGCCTCGACGTCGTCGTTATCCCGACGAACAAGCCCCTCCGGCGGACTGAGTACCCCGACGTCATCTACAAGACGGAGGCCGCCAAGTTCCGGGCCGTCGTCCGGGCCATCAAGGAACTTCACGAGATGGGCCGGCCTATCCTCGTCGGGACGACGTCCATCGAGAAGTCCGAGCGTCTCAGCCAACTCCTTCGCCGGGAGGGCATTCCCCACGTCGTCTTAAACGCTAAGTACCACGAGAAAGAAGCCGAGATCGTCGCCCAGGCCGGTCGGAGCGGGGCCGTCACGATCGCCACGAACATGGCTGGCCGGGGGACAGACATCATCCTGGGCGGCAACCCTGAAGCCCTCTGCGCCAAGCTTCTCGAACGACAGGGCTTCAGCCGCTACGACTGGCGGGTCGAGCTCTTCATCAAGGCCGTCCTGCGGGACGACCTCGAGACGGCTCGCAAGATCGCCCAGGAACTCGACGGCCTGGACTTGTCGGTCATCCCCGAGATGGTCCGGATTCGGGAGGAGTGCGCTCGGGACCATGAGAAGGTCGTCCAACTCGGCGGCCTGCACGTCATCGGTACGGAGCGCCACGAAGCCCGTCGGATCGACAACCAGCTCCGGGGCCGGGCTGGCCGGCAGGGCGACCCCGGGTCATCGCAGTTCTTCTTGTCGTTGGAAGACGAGCTCCTGCGGCTTTTCGGCGGGGACCGTCTCAAGCGGCTGATGCACCGGCTCGGGATGCCCGACGACGAGCCCATCGAGCACCGGACCATCACGAGACTCATCGAGAATGCCCAGAAGAAGGTCGAGCAGTGGCACTTCGACATCCGGAAGCACCTGCTGGAATACGACGACGTCATGAACCGCCAGCGGGAGCTCATCTACGGCCTGCGCCACCGCATCATGGCCGGCGGGGTCCACGTCTCGAATTTCCTGGACAACGCTCTGGAGAACGTCGTCGGGCGCCTCGTCGCCGACGCCTGTCCCGACCGGCGGGACCCGCCGGACTGGGACTGGGCGAGCCTCGCCCAGGGCATTCACGAGGTCTTTCAGTGGAACGTCGCTCCCGACGAACTCTACCGGGCGGCGACGGATGCCCACGTCATGAGCCCGATGGCGCTTCAGGACTGGCTCGTCGAACAGCTTCGGGAACGCCTCCGGGCGAAGGCCGCCCTCGTCCCGGACGCCGACCGGTGGAATGCCTTCCTGCGAGACGTCGTCCTCTACGTCATCGACACCCACTGGAAGGAGCACCTGTACGCCCTCGACCTCCTACGGGACACGATCGGCCTGCGGGGGTTCGGTCAGCGGGACCCCCTCGTCGAGTTCAAGCGGGAGAGCTTCCACTTGTTTGAGGAGATGCTCGACCGCATCGAGGAGACAGCCCTGCGGTACGTCTACTGGGTCCAAGTCGAGGTCCCCGAGACGGCCGTCGTCCGACGCCGCACGCCCCGGCGGTACCAGATGTCCCGGCCCGAGGTCCAGCGTCTGGCGGCGGCCCGGGCAGCGGCGGCGACGGCCGTCGCCGAGGACGAACCGGCCGAGGCCGCCGCGGCGGGCGTCCCCAAGACCTTCCGGCGGGCCCAGCCGAAGGTCGGCCGCAACGACCCCTGTCCATGCGGGAGCGGCAAGAAGTACAAGAAGTGCTGTCTCCTGCGGGAGACCGCTTCGCGGATTGGGCAGTACGGCGGGTGGGCCGGTCGGCAGTCGGCGGATGGGGAGATAAAAATGACATCCCCGCCGACTGCCGACCTGACTTACTGCCCCATCGCTTTTCTCGAGGGAGGTCATTGACACGGCCGAATCTGAAGCAGTACGAACAACGCTTCCGAAAAGCCATCGGGGCCCGTCTGCCCGACGTTCAAGGCTACCAAGGGGTCGAAGTGGCGACCCAGACGGACCATCGCCTGCGGACTTACTTGGCCGACGAACTGGACCGCCACCGGGACCAGTTGGGTGTATTTCGCAATCGCCTTCTTCGGAGCGGCCGGGTCGACTTACTGGACGACGTCGAATTTCTGGCCCACCGGATGACCCAATTGGCCGACCGGCTCCGGACAGCCGATTACACGTATGCAGATTTCTTCAGCCGGGGACCCCTGACGGTCGAACAGATGACACGTCTCTATGAGATAGACACGGCCCTTATCCAGGCTCTGCAAGACCTGGAACACCTGATGGACCAGATGACATCGGCCGTCGACCCCGGCCTTTACCTACGGGACCTCACGGAAGTCGTCCACCGGATTCAATCGCTCTTTGATCAGCGCACCGAGATGACGGGGCGCCCGTAGGGGAATGGCTCACCGCTCATAGCGGATGGCGCCGGGGCGGGTGTGGGACTCCCTATCCGTTCCTCGCCCCACAGATGATGGGTCAAGCTCGGGACATCTTGACGTGTCCGACCTGTGGGGAAGGCCTCCCATACGGGGCCCGCTTTTGTTTCCAGTGCGGGGCCCCTCTGCGGGTCGAGTGCCCCCACTGCGGGGCCGAATGGTCGGTGGCCGAGCAGCGGACCCGATGCCCCACCTGTGGGCGAGATTTCGATCCAAAAGGGCAGGTGGGCAGATAGGCAGGCCGACAGATGGGCCGTCGGCCGACCGGCCCTTTCATTTATCCCTTCATCCCAGCCAGCGGCCGCTGTCCATCCACAGGACCTGGCCCGTCATGGCACCGCCGCCCTCGAGGATGAGGTCCACGGCCCGCAGGAGGGCCCCTAAGGAAGCCGGCTCCCCCCGGGCGATGCGCGAAAGGACCGGCTCCGAGGCCTCGTCCTCCCGGCGGATCCAGTAAGGGGCGATGGCATGGACGGTGACCCACGGCGATAGGACCCGGGCCAGTAGACGGGTCCAATGGGCCATGACGGCCTTCGAGGCCGTGTAGGCCGCATAGGCCGGGTAGCCCTGCTCGATACCGGCGTCCGCCATGAAGATGACCCGGGCAGGGGGCTCCATCTTTTCACAGAGCTTTTGAACGATCCGGATGGGGGCCCACCCGTGCAGGACCATCATGCGAAGGAAGTCCCGCCACTTCATCTGCGACCAGGGGGTTTTGTAAAAGTCGGCGGCGTTGAAGAAGAGGACGCCCACGCAGTCGACCTGTCGGCGGACGCGAGCGACCCACCGGTCCAGGGCTCGGGGATCGGCTAAGTCGGCCTGCGTGATCAGGACGGGGACGTCGAGCCCCTCCTGACGGAGGCGCTCGACTAACTGGACGAGGGGACGGCGGCGGGTCCGGCAGTGCAGGACCCCCCGCATCCCGTGCACGCTCATCAGGTGCGCCGCCACGGCCAATCCGACGGGACTCGACGCCCCCGTGATGACGGCCCATCGGTCCCGGAACGCGCTGACGACGACCTCCCGGCGGCCGACCGACATCCAGCCCTCCACGGGCGGGTTTAGTGTCAGGAGTCGAGAATAGGATACAGGATGCAAGAGGGGATTGGGAATCGGGAAATGAGGTGCCGGGCCTTCGGTGGTGGGGACCCACCCCGACCCGCCTTCCCGACCCTTCGAAAAATCGGTGCTCGGTGCTGGGTGTTGGGTTCTTGAAAAAGGGGACCTAACACCCAACACCCAGCACCCAACACCCATAATCCCCTGACCGGACCCATTTGCCTGGGGGGCGGGCCTTTGGTATGATGAAGCGCAAGGAAATTCTCTCAGGAGGCGCAGATGTCTCGACGTCATCGGTGGATCGGCGGGGCAGTCGGTATGGTCGCTTTCGGCCTACTGACGGCTTCGCTGTTGATCGCGCAACAAAAGTCGACTCCGAATACAGATGCCCTGCAGGGAAAGGTGCTGAACTACATCCGGACGATGTTTCCCATGGTCCAAGACCTGCAGGTGAAGTCCTTTACCGAGGAAAAGGGCGCGCCCTTCTATCGTGTCGCCCTGACCTACACGGCGCAGAATCGACCTCAAGAGACGACGGTGTTTGTCAGCCGGGACGGGAGCTTCTTGATCCTATGTCAGGACTGCATCTATGACCTCCGGATGGACCCCCAGAAGGCCTTGTGGTCCAAGGTCGCCGAGGGGGCCGAGGAGCGGATGAGCAAGATCAAGATCGACGGCCGCCCCTTTAAGGGGAATCCCAACGCCAAGGTCATCATCGTCGAGTATTCGGACTACCAGTGTCCCTTCTGCCGGCGGGCTTTCGAGCAGATCGAACCTCAACTGCTTCAGCAGTACGGGGACAAGGTGAAGTTCGTTTATAAGCAGTTCCCCCTGCCTATCCACAATTGGGCCTTCAAGGCTTCCATCGCCGCCCTGTGTGTGTACAAGTATCACCCGAAGGCTTACTGGGACTTACACAGCCGCCTGTTCCAGGGCCAGAATGAGATCCGGGTCGAGAATCTCCGAGACCGGTTCCAGGCGATGATCCGAGAGTTGAACTTGGACACGAACAAGCTCATGGCTTGCTTCGACAAGGAGGAGACCCGGCCCGAGGTCGAGGCCGACATGAATGAAGCCACGGCGTTGGGTGTGAACTCGACGCCGACCTTCATCATCAACGGGGCGGTCGTCACGGGCGCCATCCCCTTCGATCAGTTCAAGATGTACATCCACATGGCCCTGGCCAATGCCAAGTGACGGCGTGACGACGTGACGGCGTGACGGGGTCCGAGAAAGCCATGGCCGAGGGCCAAGGGCCTCAAGCCTGACTCGTTCCTCCATCACGCCGTTCCCTCGTCCCTCGTGACTCGGGTCGGCGAACCGTCTTCATGCGTTGGATAGGACGGACCACACTCCTGGCTGTCGGAGTTTTCTTCATCCTGCTTGGGTTTTCCCACTCGCCCCGCTTCGCCCGGTGGGTCCGCCACGTCGTCCAGCGTGCCCTTCAGCAGTCGTGGGGCTGGTTCGTCACGTGGCGGGACCTTCGGGCGAGTCCCTTTTGGACGAACGTCACCCTGGAAGGCCTCGTCGTCGGGGCCGACCCTGCCACGCCGCCCTTCCTGGCCGTCGAACGACTGGACCTCGTCTTTCGGTGGTGGCGGTGGCGGCAACCCCTGGCGCGCATCGAGGTCTTCTCGCCGACCTTCCGGGTCGTCCGGACGGCCCCGGACCGGTGGAACGTGCCGCCCCTGAAAGCCGGCGGCGCTTGGGTCACGCCGTTCCCGACGCTTGTCGTCCATGCCGGCCGATTCGCCGGCCAGGACCCCTGGCGGACGTGGACGGCCGAGCTTCGGTCCGTCCGGATGGACGGCACGACCGTCCCCATGCCCGGCGGTACGGGCTACCGGTTTCAGACCCGGGTTGAGGGAACCCTTCAATGGCAGGCGACGGCGTGGACGCCCCTGGTCCTGACGGCGGACGTACGGGTCGACCCCCAGCTGGAGGCCACCTTCGAGGCGGCGCTCCGGTACGACGCTCCGGACGGCCGCGGGTGGGGCATCCACGGGTCCGGCCATTACCACTTGGTCACGGGCGTCTGGCAGGCCCGAGCGGACGGTCACTTCTTCCTACCGCCCCCGGCCGGAATGGATCGGTGGGTCATCTGGGAAGCTTACACGGGAATCGCCGTCCGGGACCTCTGGGTACGGCGATGGACTTTTCAGGCAGTTGCCGCCAGTGGACCCCCGATGATCCTCAAGGCGAGTCTCGGGCCCGACGGGATGGCCTGGCAGGTTCGTGCAGAGTGCCAGGTCCGTACGACGGAGTCCCGCTGTCAGTCTCTCCTGGAATTCCCGGCGGGGGTCCCCGTGCAAGCCGAGGCTTGGGTCCGCAGTGGAGCCGACCGCCAGTGGCGGCTTTCGGCCCGATGGGATACTCCGTGGCCCGGCGTCGGTGACCGATGGCCCGAACGCTGGCGACGGCCGCCCCGACTGTCGGGTGAATTGACCTTTGAAGGTACGACGGGGGCACTGTTTCCGACCGGCGGTCACGCCCGTTGGGAGGTCGTTTGGCCGACGGCGACGGCCCTGTGGCGGCAGTCCGGGACGCTGACTCTCCCGACGCCCGACCGGTGGGTCCTTCAGCTGAGCCTGGACCGTGCAGATGCTTCGAAAGTCGGACCACCGGATGAACTCGTCCGGGCTGAGGCGTCCGTCGACGTACGGTCGGCGACCTGGCGGCTTCAGGCGACGGGCCGGGACTGGAACGAACGGGTCGTCCGTGAGGTCCTCGAATGGTTCCCGTCGTACCGACTTCCGACCGGGCTGGCGTGGCATCCCCACCCATGGCGCATCGAAGCAGAGGGCACGACGGACGGCCGCCGCTGGCAGGCCCGGTGGTCGGTCACGGCGACCCTGGCCTACGGGCCATGGCTTCCAGACATCGACGTTCGGCATGAGGGTCGCCTCCGACAGGAGGATCGCCGGGTCACGGGTCAGGCCCGCCTCGAGACGGGCTCGGCCGGGGGCTCGTACCAAAGCGCGTGGGACTTGACCTTCACGGGCTTTGCCGGCGTGCCGGCCCGATGGACCCTGAGAGGGCATCTCCGGGACTGGCCCGTTAGATGGCCGTCCGGCCCGACCGAGGCGGCCCCGTCCGTCGAAGTCTCCATCGCCGAGGCCACGCTGGACCTGCAGGGCGTCGGCGTTCGGTGGGGTCCTTCGGCCGTATCCCTCCGAACGACGCCGCTCCGATATCGGGGACCAGCGCCGGGTCCGTGGCAGACCCTCGGCATCCTGGAGGCTCGCATGGAACGGGCCTCGGCGCCCGTCTGGCGGTTCCACGTCCACGTCCGGGACGGCCTCGTCACGGCCGAGGCGATCGGTCAGTGGGACGAACGTCAGGGGACCCTGGAATGGACCACCACGGGCCGGACGACCGTCCGGGCCTGGTGGGCCGACGTCCGGCTTCAAGACGGGGGTCTGGACTGGAAACTCCAGGGCGCCGGCCGCTTGGATGCGCCCCGCCTCTCGGGGGAAATCCTTTGGCAGGCCGTCCGCTGGGACGGCCAAGCTTTGGGAGACCTGAGCCTCCGTATCGAAACGCCCAAGGCCCTGGACTACCGTCTGCGGATGGAAGGCCCGGTCCTGGGCCTTCGGGCCGAGGCCCGCTGGCAGGGTCCGCCGGCCGGACCTGCCCGGTGGGACCTGGCGGCCGTGCTCCGACAGGACAGCATCCCTTACGGACCCCATCGGTGGACCTACGATGCTCGTCTGCATGGGAACGGTGCTTGGCCGCCTCAGCCGGGCCGACCCGTGGAGGTCGTCGAGGTCCGACTCGACCGCTTCGAGTGGCAATTCGAGGGGACGCCCCTCCTGACACTGACCCGCCCGGTCGGCGTTACCCTCGATCCGGACCGAATCCGAGGTGTTGAGGCGGGCGCCTGGTCGGGTCGACTGGGAAGTGGCCGGGTCGAAGGCGGGCCGGGCGGTTTGGTCGTCGCCCACCAAGTCCGTCTTTCGGACCTGACGGCCTTTTTCCCCCAAGTGACCGGCTGGACGGGCGAGGTCGCCGGCTCGGTTCGCCTGCCCGAGCGATGGCGGATCGGCCCCTCCGAGTGGACACTGACCGTCACGTCCCTCCGAGGCCCGCACGGCTACACGATGGCTACCTGTACGCTCCGGGGCCGATGGGCCGCGGCGGTCCCAGAAGGCGGCCCGTGTCGGCTGGTCCGCGGCGATGAAGTCTGGGAGCTGGAGGCGGACGGCCGGCAAGCCCGCCTGCGATTGCAGAATGGCGAGCCCGGCACGTGGCTGACGTGGTGGCAACCCGAGGCGCTCCTCCCGCCGGGGCGGTTGGACCTGACATGGGTTTACACCCATCAGCCCGAGCCCCGATGGCGTCTCGAAGTCCATGGCCTGGCGTTGACCTACGCGGCGACGGTCCTGGGCCTATCGGCACCCCTTCGGGTCGACTGGACACCGGACCGACTGGCGGCGGACCTGACGCCCCTGACGGTGAATCAGCAGGCCATCCGTCTGCGGGTCGAGGTCGCACCGGTAGGCGAGAAGAGCTTGTCCGCATGGATTCGACCTCAAGCCTGGCGGGACTGGACCGTGCAGGCGACGTGGGAAGGGCCGCTGGACCTGGCGTTCATGCGGCCGTGGTTCGGATGGCCCATCGCCGGGACGCTTCGCGGGAGTCTCCAAGTATCGGGTCCCCTGGCGCACCCCCTCGTCGTCGGCGAGGTCCGCATGGATGACGGCGAGTGGTACTTGCCGGAGTGGGGCCTCCGTTTCTATCCGGTCCGTCTACAGGCCCAAGTCCGGGGTCTGGAGGACATCCGGGGTGACCTGGAAGCGGGCGGCCCCCGGGGGCGCTGGCGCCTGGAATGGCAGGGCGGCTGGTCGTCGGACCGGCGGGGGTGGGCGTGGCCCGTCGCCCGATGGACGGCCGAGGACCTGCTCATCCTGGGGGCCGGTGGCTGGTACCTCTCGCTAAGCGGGCACCTCGACCTGGACACGCGCCCGACCCCGTGGGTCTTGCGGGGGGAAATCCGTGTCCCGGAAGGCGTGTTCACGCTCCCGATTCGGCTTCCGATGCTCCTGGCCCGCTCAGGTCCCACGCCCGAGCCGACGGCCCGCCGGGTCGCCGTCCCCCTGGACCTGGACGTGCGTCTGCGGGTCGACCGGTGGGACATTCAGAACAACTTGGCCGTCGTGCGGTCCGCCGGGCAATGGACCGTGCGGGGCCCCGTCACGGCACCCGTCGTGGACGGCGAGTGGGCCGCCCAGCCAGATGGTGTCATCACGTTCCAGCAGAGGACGTATCGCCTCACGCAGGCCCGCCTCCTGTGGACGCAGGCGGCGCCCTGGGAGCCCCGGGTCGAGTTCCAGATGGAGACGACGGTGCCCCCGTCGGAGACGACGCGGGAGCCTTACCGAATCCAGGTCGGTATCACGGGGACCCTGACCGAGCCGACGGTCCGATTGACCTCGGACCCGCCGCTCCCGGAGGCGGAAATCCTGGCCCTCGTCACGGGCGGCGGGGCCGTGCCGGTGCCTCGGGAGAAGGTCCTGGCCGGGGAGGCGGACACGTCCATGTCCCTTCGAGCCGTGGGCCAGGCGATGGTGATGTCCCTGGGCGGGCAAGCCGCCGTCGGCCTCCTGCGGCCCGTCACGCGCCTGCTGGGCATCGAGGCGATCACCGTCGGGCTACCGGTCCCTGAGGTCCAGTCCGTTCAGTCCCTGACGGGCGGGACGGAAGTCGACCCGACGGCCCGGATCACCGTCCAACGCTCGTTCCTCCCATGGCTGAACACGCTGTTTTCCATCGACGCCCGGAATACGAGCCGTCAGACGTGGATCGTCTCAGCCCAGCCGTGGGCCTGGTTTCAGCTTCGAGTCGCCCGCAACGATGACGCCTCATGGGTCCTCAGCGCTCTGCCCCAGTTCGTGTATCCCCGGGCGGCCGCGCCAGGGTGGACGACCGGCCGGGGTCCGGCGAAGGCGACCCGGACCGTCATCGCGGAGGTCCGGGTCGCCGGAGATGGGCCGTGGTCGGGTCCGCAGACGGAAAAACTGCTGGGCATTCGCGCCGGCCAGTCCTTGGACGTGGGGCGTATCCAAGAGCAGGTCCGGCGCTTAGAGGCGGCCCTTCAGCAGATGGGTTATTGGGGAGCCCAGGTCTTGTGGTTCCTGGAACCCCAGTCGGGGGTGGAGTCGACATACCGGCTCCACGTGCAGGTCCGACGGGGACCCCGGTTCGAGTGGGTCCGGACGGGATGGCCGCCGGACGTGACGCCCCCGCCGCCGGCCCGATGGGCCTATCCGTGCTGGCAGGGCCATACGCTCGTCGTCTGGGGGCAGGCCTGTATGGAGGCGGCCCTGGCGGCATGGGCCCGATTTGAGGGCTGGGACTTACCGCCCGTCCGGGTCCAGGTCCGAGAGGCCGCCGACCGCCTCGCCGTCGAGACCGTCTGGACGGGCGCCCCCGAACGCCGGACGCCATCTATTCGATGGACCTGGCAGGTCGTCGGCGGGGAAGACTTAGCGGAAGACATCCTCCGGGCGGTCCAGGACCCGACGGCGTGGGCCCAAGCCTGTCAGGGGACCCCCGCCCTGGCCGGCGCGCCCTACTGGTGGTGGCTGAAACACCGACCGGCGGTATGCGAACGGGCATGGCGGGAATGGACCGTCGCCCGGGGCTGGTCCCTCGTGGAGGTGCGATCGACCTTCGAGGCGTCTGGCGACCGAGGGACCGTCACGGTCGTCCTGCGACCCCAGGTCATTCGGCGGGTCGAGGTCGAGGGCCTGCCGGCCGATGCGGCGCCCGTCGGCTCGCTCCTTCAGGGCTTAACCCGCCGGCTCTATACGGACGAAGAGGTCCGCCCCCTTATCGAGGAAGCCCGCCGACGTCTCGTCCGGCGGGGTTATGCGAAAGCCGAGTTGGGGTGGACCTGGCGACCTGAAGACGGCCTCCTTCGAGTTCGTGTGACGCCCGGGCCGGCCTATCAGCTTGGGTCCATCGAGGCCAGCGGGCTACCGGTCCGCGCCCCGTGGTTGAAGCGGCTCGCCGGCCTGCGGCCGGGCCAGCGGATCCGGCCCGACGACCTCGAGCAGGCCCGCCGACGGGTCCTGGGCTTGGGCATCTTCCACCAGGTACGCCTTTACGCGGACCCCGATAGCCCGCCGGACGCTCAGCGGGTCCGCATCGAGGGGATGCCTCGCCCCCTGTTCCAGCTCGGGGGCGGCCTCCGGTATGCCTTTATCGGTCACCGGGGCGGGTCGCCGACCTTTCAAGGGGAGCTGACCGGTCAGGCCCGAGACCCCTTGGGCCTGGGGCTTCAGGCCCTGGCCAGCTTTCGCCTCGGTCGGGCCGGCCGTACGGAAGAGGACGTGCTCTTTGGTGAGCCGACTCGCGTCGAGACGACCCTACGCCAGTGGCGGCTCGGCCTCGGGTGGGGCCACCTCTTCGGGTGGCCGGTCCAGACGAACGTGTTCTACCTGAACGACCGCATCGAGGAATCCCGGACGGGCCTGGCGACCGGCCCGCACCGGACGGCCCAGACGACTGAGCAGACGTGGTCGGTCGAGCAGATCGTCCAGGTCCGACCCGGATGGCTCCTGCGATATCGATACCAGGACAAGGATATTCGGGAGGTCCCTCTGGACTTCCGGATTCACCTGCGGCGGTTGGCGGCCGGCCTACAGTGGGACACGCGGGACGCCCGGGTCGTCCCCGGTGAGGGCCACTTCCTCTCGATGGACGTCGAGTACGCGCCCGGCTGGCTAAGGAGCGACACGCCGTACGTGAAGTTTTTCTTCCAGGGGCAACGGTACTGGTCGAGAGACTATCCGACCTGGACGGCCGTGAGCGGCCTCCGCCTGGGCCTGGCGTACCCCCTCACGGAGCCGGTCCTGCTCTCGACGGAGCGCTTCTTCGCCGGCGGGCCGACGTCCTTCCGGGGCCTGCCGACGGACGCCCTGGGACCCCGAGACATCCTGGGGGCACCCGACGGCGGTGAAGCCCTCTTCCTGATCAACTTGGAGGTGACCCGGCGGCTCCACAGGTACGTCGGGGTCGCCGGCTTCCTGGACGTGGGGAATGTGTTCGCCAAGCCGTCCGACATCCGGTTGAGCTTATCGGCCGTCCGGGAGGCGGCCGGCGTGGGCCTGCGGCTGTACAGTCCCATCGGCCTGATCCGCCTCGACTGGGCGTACCTCTTGGATGTTCAGCCCGGGGAGCGCCGAAGCCGATGGTCCCTGGCATTGGGCCCCATCCTGTAAATTTTCGGGAACTCGGGAGTTCGTCCGAGGGTCCAACTCAGCGCAAAGAGCCAAGGGCCCAAGGGGATCGAATATGGGCCCTTGGCCCTTGCCCTTTGATTTATGCCCCATGCTCTATGCTCCATAAGGTCCTGGGGCCGTTCCTTGCCCATCCAGGGCCCTATCGGCCCAAGACCGTTACTCGTCACTCCGCCACTTTGGAAAACCGTGCCTCTCGAGCGGTGGGGAGGGTCGTCTCGATACGATTCTTACGAACTGACCGGCTCTGTTGAAACAGTCCCACTGCCCGTCCCATTGGCAAATCCTGCGACGGGCGGATACAATGAGAAGGCCTTATCCGGGTGTGAGAGTGGCCGCATGGTGAAAGGCCCCGGGTACCCGACTACGGATTGGCAGGTAGCGGTCCAGCAGGTCGTCGAGAGCATGCCCTTCTTGCGGTGGCTGGGGGTTCAAGTCGTCGACCTCCAACCGGGCCACAGCCAGGTCCGGCTCCCCGTGCGTCCTGAGATGCTCCAGGTCGCCGGTCTCCTCCATGGCGGGATCGTGGCCAGCCTCATTGACGTCGCCAGCGCCCTGGCCGTCTTCAGCGCTATGTCGGCGTGGACGGAGATCCGCACGCTGGAGATGAAGGTCAACTACTTTCGGCCCGTCCGGAGCGGGGAAATTCAGGCTCATGCCCGCTTAGTTCACATGGGGAAGCGCACGGCGGTCACGCTCTGTCATGTCTGGGGCGATGGGGATGCCCTGTGTGCCCTGGGGGTCGCCACCTTCTTGCGGCTGGGGGACTCGACGTTCGACGAGCCGACGGCGGTCGACCGCCCGACGCCCCCATGACGACGAGCGTCCTCATAGCCCTTACCGGCCTCTCCCGCCCTACTGCCTTATCGAGTGAGGAGGGATCTCCATGACGACTCCCTATGAACCCACGGAAGGCGCTATCCCCTGGGAGGCGCCCGGTGCACCCCCGGTGCAAGGCTGGCTGGAATCGGTCAAGCTCCTGGTGACGCGGGCGACGGACTTTTTCCGGCGCATGGCCCCGACGACGGGCAACTACCTGAAGCCTTTCCTGTTCGCTCTGGTCTGTGCTTACATCGGGGCCGTCTTCGGGTGGATTTACAACATGTTGTTCCAATTCTCCCTGGGGTCCTTGTTCGGTGTTCGGGGTGCCGGGATGTTCTCCGGCCTCGTAGGCGGCGGGATGGGCTTGATCGGTGTCATTTTCTTCACCCCGATCGGCTTAGCCCTGGGGTTGATCATCGGGACGCTGGTCTTCCATCTCATGCTGGTCCTCCTGAAGGCGGCGACCCAGCCGTGGGAGGCGACGTTTCGGGTCCTGGCCTATGCCGGTGTCAACAACCTGGCCCGAGTGATTCCCGTCTTGGGCGGTCTGGTCGGCCTCCTGTGGTGGATTTACCTGGCCATCGTGGGTCTTCGGGAGGCTCATCGCACGACGACGGGGAAGGCGGCCCTGGCCGTCTTGATCCCGATCGGGGTCCTGTGTCTCTGCTTTGCGGCTTTGGCAGGCCTGGGCGGCTTGGCTCTGTTCGGGCTCATCCGGCAGGCTCAGCAGTAAACCCGCTCCCCGGCGGCGAGGCGACGGCATTTCATGGTAACTCCGAGGAGTCGTGGACTATAATGGTGCCACCCAAGCTGTAGGGGGAGGTCCCCATGACCCGTCGCCTCGCCTGGACTCTTGCGGCGGTCGGCCTGCTGGCGACGGCCTGCGCCTATCCGTCCCGGCTCGAACGGGAAGCCGACCGGGCTTTCCGTCGTCAGGCCTGGGACGAGGCCGTCGCCCTCTACAGTCGCCTCGTCCAGCAGTCCCCGGAGCGGCTGGAGTTCCAGACCCGTTACTGGTGGGTCCGCCTTCGAGCGGCCCAGGCGCACCTCTTGCGGGCCCATCAGGCGGAACGGGCCGGTGACCTTGAACGGGCCCTCGTCGAGCTCGAGACGGCCGCCGACTTGGACCCGACGAACGCCGAGATCCAGCAGTATCTGCAGGAGCTCCGTCAGCGGCTGAAGCCAGCCCCGGCGCCGCCTCCGACGCCGGGCCCGACCCTTCGGTTCACGGCCCTGCCGGAGACCGTCTTGCGTCAACCCATCACGAACATGAACTTCTCGGGGGCGCCCCTGCCGGCGGTCCTCAAGAGTCTGGCCCAGGTCCTGCACTTGCAGTTGGTCGTAGACCCGGACGTCCCGTCGACGCCCGTGACCGTGCAATTTGCAGACACGACGCTCGAACAGGCCCTTACCCAGTTGGCCCGAAATTACGGCTTGTTTTTCCGATTCTTAGACGCCCGCACGCTGGTCGTCGCCCCGGACACGCCGGAAAAGCGCCAGCGGTATCGGGATTACTGGATGTATACGTTCCGTATCGAGTACACGCGTGCCGCCAACGTCCTCCAGATCCTCCGGCAGACCCTGCGGCTCGATTACGTCGCCACGGACCCCCAGCAGGAGACGATCACGGTCGTCGGCGCCCGGGACCAGGTCGAGGCGGCCGCCCGTCTGATCGCCCAGGTCGATGTGGCGCCGGCCGAGGTCTTGATCCACATGGACATCCTGGAAATCAACCGCTCCTTGCTTCAGCAGTACGGCCTTCAGGTCGCCTCGCCGGGGGTCCCCGGCGTCGAGTCGGCGCTTCAACCGGAGCCCAAGATTCAACTTGACCCGGGGCCGATCTTGAGTCGGTCCGACTTTGCCCTGGTGAATCTGCCGTCGTTGGTCGCCCGTCTGCTTAAGCAGTCAGCACACGCCCGCCTTCTCCAGAGCGTCCCCGTCCGGACCGTCGAGGGCGTCCCTGGGCGGATTCGCTTCGGTAGCGAAATCCCGGTACCCCAGACGACCTTTGTCCCCTTCGCCACGGGCGGTCCCGCCACCCAGCCCATCACGTCCTTCATCTACCGCGTCATCGGCCTGAACATCGACCTGACGCCGAAGGTTCACGAGAACGGGGACATCACGATTCAGGTCGTCGTCGAGAGCAGTTCCGTAGCCGGACAGGGCTTCGGGGGCGCCCCGGTGTTTTCGACGAGCCGGATCGAAAAGACGATCCGCCTGCGCCCGAACGAAACGAGCCTAATCGCCGGCCTCATCCGGGAACAGCTCCGGGACGTCATCGAGGGTCTGCCGGGGCTTGAGTCGGTGCCTCTCTTAGGGGGGTTGCTGAGCCGTCATTCCCGGGAGCGGGAGGAAAACGAGATCATCGTCCTGTTGACGCCCTACTTGGTCCGCCCCCGAGCGCCCGTTCAGTACCAGGCCATCGAGGTCCCGGCCCCCAGCGGTGGGGCCCCGACGGCACCGCCGTCGATCTTTCCCATCCCCCAGCCGCCGACCCCGCCGGGGGACCGGGAAAAGCCGCCCCGATGAGGTTTGGGTATGCGCAGTCGTCTGTGCCGGTGGGCGGTGGGCGGGCTGGGCCTGTGGATGGGGCTTAGCGCGTTGGCGTATGGGAAAGGCCCTTATCCCGACGTCTGTTCGTCTCTCGAGGGTCTCCGCTGGTTGGTTCCGGCCGCTCGGCCGTGGCTCCCAGACGGATGGCCCGAATGGTCGGCCGACACGTGGGAAGTTCATATCCGGGGCTGGTCGGCCCGGGGTGCCTGGGAACCCCTCCAAGCGGCCGCTTACGTCCTGCATTTCTGCGGAGCGGATAGTCTTGCCCAGCAAGCCTGGTCCGAGGGCTTGAGGACCTATCTGCGAAAGGGTGGCATCCCGGTGTATGCCCAGGCTCCTGAGGCTTTCCCGTGGTGGCGCCTCTGGGAAGCCGAGTATGCCCACCAGGGCGTCACGCCGGCTCTCGCCGAA
>JAUQPV010000172.1 GCA_030550225.1 Acidobacteriota bacterium
GGTCCTCTTTTCGCCCGCCCATGAGGAGTTCTCAGCTAAGGCCCTGGCACGGGCCATCCTGGCGACGGGCCTCCCGATTCGTCTGCAGGTCCAGCTCCACAAATACATCCACCTGGCCGAGGACGAGCGGATGGACCCGGCCGTGTGGGATGTGTTACGATCCCGAGGGGTTTCCGGTCCCGAACGCCGGGCGGCCGGGGAACCTATCTCGGATACCCGGGACCCGGTACCTGGGACCTGATCGGAAGGACCGGTCATGGAAGGTCGGCGCTTTTGTCCGAGCTGTGGCGAGGACGTCGTCGTTTACGAGGTCGAGGTCGAGCGGGGCCGCCAGCGGGGTCGGGAGGTCCGGTGCGCCTATTGCGGCTTTTCCCTCGACTGGGTTCCCCCGGCGTCCCTGGCCCGGGGGGGCACGCTCATCATCGCCGACGACACGGTGACCCTGGCCGAGATGTTGAAAGACTATTTCCAAGGCCGGGGTCTCTTTGACCGCATCCTGGTCGCTCGTCACGGGGGTCAGTTCCTGGAGGCGGCCGTCCGGTGCTTCCAGAGCCAGCAGGCGATCCGCCTGGCCATCGTGGACGTGCGGATGCCCATCCTGACCGGGACGCAGGCGGCCGTGGCGTTCCGTTGGGTCGAGCAGGCCTTTGGGCAGACCCTGCGGGCGCCGCTCATCTTCCTATCGGCCCTGCGGGTCGACGAGAATCTTCAGCGGGTGATGGAGTATTGCGCCCCGGCCCATTACCTCAACAAATCCACGGAGGGCCCGCCGGAGGCTCTCCTGGACCGGCTCTACCAGGTTGCTGTCCATCTGATCAGTCAGCCTCCGACTGAGGTCCGTCCCCTATGAAGAATGCTCGTTGGCCTATCATCGGTATCCTGCCGGACGTCGATACGGCTGAGGCCCTGTGCCGTCTTCGACTGACTTACGTACGGGCCCTCTTGGGAGCAGGGGCGGCCCCGATCGTCCTGACACCCATCCTGGCGGAGGACGTCCGGCGGCAAGTCGCCGAACTCCTGGACGGTCTTCTCCTGACGGGGAGCCATAGCGATGTCGACCCTCGGCGCTACGGGGAGTCGCCCCAGGCGGGCTTGGGTCCGTTATCGCCCCTGCGGGAGCAGCAGGACTGGGCCTGGTTGGAGACGGCCTTTGAGCGGGGCCTGCCGGTCCTGGGCATCTGCTACGGTTGCCAAGTCCTGAACGTATTCTTGGGCGGTTCCCTCTATCAGGACATCCCGTCGGAGGTCCCCGGGGCCGTGGACCACGACCCGGAGACGCCGCCGACCCAGCCGGCTCACGAGGTCCGCCTGAGCGAGGATTCCGGGCTCTATCGGTGGATCGGTCGCCCCCGGCTGATGGTCAACAGCAGTCATCATCAGGGTATCAAGGCCCTGAGTCCACGCGTACGGCCGGTGGCGTGGTCCCCGGACGGTCTCGTCGAGGCCTTTGAGGGGACCGACCCGGACCATCCGGTCTGGGGCATCCAGTGGCACCCGGAATGGATGGTCGGAAACGATGTGGCGGCCCGGGCCGTCTTCGAGATGTTCGTCGAGGCCTGCCGCCAGCGGAAGGGACAGTAGTCCGGTGTCGGGTGCTGGGGTCTCCAAGCTCCTGAAGACCTGACCCCCAATACCCAGGACCTCACACCGAATCTTCGAAGCGGGTCATGCCGGAACTGCGAGTCGCCCCGTGGACATCCCAGGTCTTGCAGTGGACTCGGCGCCCCGGCTGGGGGTCGGCCTTATGGGAATTAGCGCGGCCCTTTACGCTGATCGCCCCAGCCCTGGGTTTCCTGTCCGGAGGACTGACGGCCCTGGGTGCCCGGCCGCCCCAGCCTCTGGACTGGGCCCACCTACGGTTCATCCTCTTAGGGAGTCTGATGGCGGCCGTCCTCAATGCGGGGTCGAATGTCCTCAACCAGGTCTACGACCTGGACATCGACCGGATCAATAAGCCCCATCGACCTCTGCCGTCCGGCCGAGTCCCCCTGGGCGTGGCGAAAGTCTATGCCGGGGTCTTGCTGGCGGTGGGCCTCGTCCTGGCCTGGTGGGTCCAGCCCCTGGGGCGACCCGAGTGTTTTGCCTTGGCGGCGGCCGCCGTCGGGATGACGTGGATGTATTCGGCCCCGCCCTTCCGGACGAAGCGGTTCGGGATCTGGGCGAACGTGACCATCGCCATCCCTCGGGGATGGCTCCTCAAGGTCGCCGGCTGGTCCTCGGCGAAGACCATTTGGGGCTGGGAGCCCTGGTACATCGGGACCATCTTTGGGCTGTTCTTGTTGGGTGCCACCAGTACGAAGGACTTTGCCGACATCGAGGGCGACCGGGCATACGGGTGTCGGACCCTGCCGGTCCGGTACGGCGTCCGTCGGGCGGCTCAGATCATCAGCCCCTTTTTTATCGTCCCCTTCCTGCTGATCCCCGTGGGCGTCCGGGCCGGCATCCTGACCGGAAATGCTCACCTGTTAGACGCCTTGAGTGTCGTGCTGGTCGCGTACGGGGCTTACGTCGTATACCTCATGCTCCGGCGGCCCGACGAACTGGCGACGGATGCGAATCACATCTCGTGGACCCACATGTACATCATGATGTTCGTCGCCCAAGTCGGGTTTGCCGTCGCCTACCTGGTCCACGGAGGATAGCTGAATGGTATGGCGAATAGCGAATGAGGGGGACTCCGTTGGCGACTCGCTGTTCGCTATTTGCCCATCGCCCGAGCGATAGGAAAGGCCACTCAGGTCTGCATCCTTCCGAGCTGAACGGATTTGGATAGGCCATGGGTCTCATAACCGGTGTTCAGGGGTGGCTTCCGGTCGGAGTCGTCCACGGCCTGGGGTGGCTGGTCCTGGGTCTACTCCTCTGGCGAAGTCCGACTTGGGTCGGCCGGGTCGCCGGTGGGGTCCTGGCCCTCCTGTGGGCCGCCGGCATGGACGGGGCGGTCGACCCGACGGCCGTTTGGGTCGCCATCGGGTTGGCCGCTTACTTCATACCGGCCGGTCCAGTCCGTTGGGTCGGTGTGTTTCTGACGCCCCTCCCCTTTTTTGTCGTTTGGCTTCTGGATACCCTCGGGCGGGAGGTCGCGGCCTGGGGGGACCGCTCTTTAGAATGGGCGCTGACCCGAAAAGTCCCCTATCTTCGACGCCTTTTGCACGGGCTTCGGGGAAGAGGGGAGGTTGCCGGGACCAGGTCCCAAACCTCAGCGAATTTCACCGATACCCGGCACCCGGTATCTGGAACCTTCCGATGGCTCGGATGGGTCGGGTTGAGCCTGGGCGGGGCCCTTATGGCTCTCCGTGTCGGAGGAGTCGGGCCGGCCGTCCCGGCAGGCGTCGGAGCCTTCATCGCCGCCGGGATCGCTCGGCAGGTGTGGGGGACTGACGTCCTCCGGCCTGTCGTCCTGGGCTCCCTTATCTTAGCTGTCCTTCGATGGGTTGACGCCGGGCGGGCCACCGGGTACACGGCCACCTGGCTGGCCTGGTGCATGGGTTGGGTCGTACCCGCATGGCTGTACGGGGCCTGGCAGGGCTGGCCGTGGGAAAGTCGGCGCCGGGCGATTTTCTGGATGACTGTCTTAGCCGCCTTCGGGTGGGCCTGGGTCGGGTACTGGCGGGGAAACCTATGTCCCTCGACGGAGACGGTCCGCCTGTCCTCGGAGGAGTGGGTCCCTCAGGCGTGGTATGGACTGCAGGTCTTGCCGGTCGAGACCTGGCGAGCCGGCCAGGCGGGCCAAGTCGGTCTTACGGGTCAGCCGAGGCTGGCCGGGTCACCCCTGCCCGGAAGGACGTGTTGGTCGGTCCCCTGGACGCCTGGGCAGGCCCTTTCGACGGTCTGGGAGGTGTTTCGTCAAAAGCCCTGTGACCCGGCCGCCATGTGGGCTATCGACTTCCAGGTCGTCCCACCGGTTGGGGTCCAGGCGGGGACATCCCGGCAGGTCCCGGTATGCGTGTGGCCCCTAATGAACCGGGTCCGATGGGCCTTCACGGCGGCCTTCCCGACGGATTTGACGGCCGCGGCTCGGGAAATCCGGATTTGCAGTAGGACCGACGTGACCCTGGCCGGTGAACCCCTGGAGGCCCGCCTGATCGAGATCCGGCCAATCCCGCCTCTGCTCGTCGTGGAGCGCCTGCGGGTTTACCGCCTTGGGCCTCACCGTTACGGACTCGACGTGTCTCTCTGGAATCCCGGACCCCGACGGTTCTGGGGCCACGTGCTGGTGGGGTTCGTATCGGCCGACCCGGGCCGAGCGTCCTTTCGGTGGCTCGGCGTCCAGCGGTTCCCGGCGACGATCGGACCCGGCGACCGGCTCCAGCAGTCTGTCGAGGTAACGACCGCTCGCTTTTGTGGCCTTCCGCAGGTAGGCATCCAAGTCTTTGAGACCGAACGGGGCACCCAAGGCTTCGCTTGGGCCCGGCTTAGCCCACCTGGAGGGACCGGACGAGGGCCTCTTCCGCCGGGGGGACCTCTAATGTGCGGACCCAACCCGCCGGCGAGTGGACCGAAATCGCTACAGCCGACAGATTCGGCGTCTTGTCCACATACCGAGCCGTGAGCCGGGCGGCCACGACGAAGTCTTCGTCGGCTCGGGTCTCACCGTCCAGGATGGCCAGGGGACCCTTCACCCGGACGGGCTGAAGCTGAATGCGGTCCGGAAACCGCAGACGTAAGAAGTTATTCTCCGCTTCTTCCCGGCCGACGACCAGCTTCAGGCCATCGTGGATCCGGAAGTGACGACCCACCTTCAGGAGCAGGATGTCCCGGAGGTCCATGACCTCCGTCGGACGGTGGAGGAGATAGTCCTGAAGGCGCTTGGCGAAATTCGGGTCGACCAGGACGCAACACCCGCCGGCCGGCTGGGGGTAGTCGACGATGCCGTATTTCTCGGCCAGGGCCATCTGGACCTTCCGACTCCGACCCCGGATGCCCAGGAGCTTCTCCCGGTCGACCCAGCCCATCTTCTCGGGGATCGTAGGCGGCAAGAGCTTGGCCGACAGGGGCCGCAGGAGGAGGCCCTCGAGGCCGGCCTCCCGCTCGACCGTCTGGAGGGCCCGGAAGTGCTGGGACATCGGCCGCTGGTCCAGGACCTCCCCCGTGAAGACGAACTGAGCGTCATACTCGGCCATCAGGTCTCGGGCCTTGCGGAGCATGAAGATACGGCAGTCCAGGCAGGGGTTCATGGCCGACCCATAGCCGTACTTGGGCTGGAGGAGGACCTTCTGGAAGTACTCCTGGGAAATGTCGATGACCTCGACGGGGATGTCCAGGTTCGCCCCGGCCCGGAGGGCGTCGTTAGACAAGTCCTTCCCCTGGTCCTTCCGACGCCGGATGACCCGCCGGTGGTCGTTTAGGCAGAAGCCTGTACTGAAGTGGACGGCGATGATGTCCACGCCCTGGTCTTTCAAAAGCCGGCAGGCCAGGGTGCTATCCAGACCGCCCGATAACAAACCGATGGCTCGCACCATGATCAGTGTCGGGTGCCGAAGCTGGGTACGGAGGGTCCGCATACCGGACCCCCGGCACCCCACGCCTAAGATAGGTCTTCCGGGGCACTCAGCTCGGCCCACTGGCCGTGGCCCTCCCACACCCGTAGGGTGAAGGGAAAGTCAAGGACCTGGGTCAAGTCCCGAGCCAGTCGCACGCAGATATTCTCGACCGAGGGGTATTCCAGGACCTCATTCCACGACCGGTGGTCGTATAGGCGAAGGACTTCTCGAAGCTTCTTCTTGAGGTCCCCAAAGTCGATGATCATCCCACCGTCAGGGCGGCCCTGGATGACGAGTTCTACACGGTACGTGTGGCCATGCAGGCGGCCGCACTTCGGATGGCCTGGCAGGAAGTGAGCCGAGTCGATGTACTCGATGATGCCGAGGCGCATTGCGTAAACCTCACGTCGTCCGACACCACCCCCCGACGGTCGTCTA
>JAUQPV010000173.1 GCA_030550225.1 Acidobacteriota bacterium
GCAACATGCACCTTACGGGCGGGCGGCCGTAGCGGCCCTAAAGTACTTTGGGATTTACGATGATGTAGCCGGCAAGCTCGTCTATGGGGAGAACATCAGCCAGACGGCTCAATTCGTTCAGAGCGGGGCGGCTGACGTCGGTATTCTGGCCCTCTCGCTGGCCTTGGCGCCGGCCCTTCGGAACACCGGCCGGTACTGGAAGATCCCGACGGCGGCCTATCCCCCTCTCGAGCAGGCCGGCGCTATCTTACGGTGGGCGCGGGACCCGGCGGCGGCCCGGGCCTTTCGGGACTTCGTCCTAAGCGCCGAGGGACAGGCCATCCTGGCCCGGTACGGATTCGAGAAACCGCGGTAGCACTCCACAGACCATGGACCATAGACCATGGACTTTAGCAGAGCCGTTTAGCTCCGGAAAATCCAGATGGACTTGGTCTTTCGGACCCCTCGGGGAGGATGATGTTTCAGGTATCGGGCAGATAGGCCGTCGGCAGGTCGGCAGATAGGCAGATGGGCAGGTAAGGAGGGAGATAGAGAGGGAAATGGGGGGGATCCATTCGCCATTCGCTGTTCGCCCTTTATTTCGGGCGGTGGGAAAGGCCGTTCCGACGCCATTCCCACGAGCCGGACGGCCCTGATAAACCATCTGCCGACCTGCCCATCTGCCGAACTGCCGGATTCCCGAATTCCCGAACTCCCGGAGGGACAGGCATGGACTGGACGGCTATCGGTGTGAGCCTGCGGCTGGCTTTCTGGACGACGGTCATCCTGCTCGTCTTCGGGACCCCCCTGGCCTATTGGTTGGCCTTCGGACGGGGCCGGGGGCGGAGCCTCGTCGAGGCCGTCGTCGCCCTGCCTCTAGTGTTGCCGCCGACGGTCCTGGGGTTCTACATCCTGATGGCGACGGGGCCCCGAAGCCCCATCGGGCGACTGTACGAAGCCCTCACGGGGCGGCTCCTACCCTTCTCCTTTCAGGGCCTGCTGGTCGCTTCGGTCCTGTACAGCCTGCCCTTCGCCGTCCAGCCCCTCGTGACGGCCTTCCGGGGCATCGACCGGCGGTTCCTGGAGGCGGCCTGGTGCCTGGGTAGCGGACCCCTGGCGACTTTCTTTCGGGTCGTCGTCCCCCTGGCCGGGCCGGGCTTCCTGACGGCCGGTGTCCTGAGTTTTGCCCATACGGTCGGTGAGTTCGGGGTCGTCCTGATGGTCGGCGGCAATCTGCCGGGGGTGACCCGGACGGTATCGATCGCCATTTATGACGAAGTTCAAGCCTTGAACTATGCGGCCGCCGGTCAGACGGCGCTGGCGCTTCTGGTCTTCTCCTTCGTCGTCCTGGTGGTCGTCTATAGTCTGCGACGAGACGTGTGGGCCGTATGGCCGATGAAGTCCTGATTCAGGTCGAGAAGCGGTATCCCGGCGGGGGCGGCGTGCGGGGGACGCTGACGATTCCCCTCGGTGGCCCGTCGGTCACGGTCGTCTTCGGCCCCTCGGGGGCCGGCAAGACGACGCTTCTGCGATGCATCGCCGGTTTGGAACGGCCCGAGCGGGGGCTCATCCGCTTTGGCGCCGAGGTCTGGCTCGACACGGAGACGGGCCGGTGGGTCCCGCCCCAGGGCCGGCGGGTCGGCTTCGTCTTTCAGGACGATGTCCTGTTCCCGCATCAGACCGTCCGGGGAAATGTCGCCTACGGCCTGCGGTCGATGCCCCGGTCCGAACGGGCGCGGCGGGTCGCCGAGATATTGAAACTCCTCGAACTGGAGGCCCTGGCCGACCGGTATCCCCGGACGCTGTCGGGCGGCCAACGACGGCGGGTCGCCCTGGCCCGGGCCCTGGCCCCCGGCCCTCGGCTCCTCTTGCTGGACGAACCCCTGGCGGCCCTGGACGCGCCGGCCCGTCAGGAAATCCGCCGTTTGATCCGGCAGGTCCTCGTCCGTACGGGGATTCCGGCCGTCTTGGTGACCCACGACCGAGACGAAGTCCTGGCGATGGGCGACCGGATGGCCGTCGTCCTGGGCGGGGAGATCGTCCAGGTCGGGACCGTCGAGGAGGTCTGGAGTCGGCCGGCGAGTCCGGCCGTCGCCCGGGCTTTAGGGATTGAGAACCTATGGCCGGGTCGGGTCGTCGGGCGCGACGGCGACCTCGTGGCCGTCGCTGTCGGCGACCGGCAGTTGCGGGCCGTCCCGTCCGAGGACCTTCAAGATGCTCGGGACGTGTGGGTCGTCGTCCATCCGCGAGACGTCGTCCTCGAGAAAGGAAGCTGGCTGGCGGTCGAAGCGGACGCCCGGGTCAGCGCCCGGAATCGTCTGGTCGGCCGGGTCGTCGGGTTTGTCCCCGAGGAGCACGTCCTGCGGGTATGGCTCGACTGCGGGTTCCGTCTGGCGGCCGTCATCACCTATCAAGCCCGGGAGGCGCTGGACTTGCGGGAGGGTGACGTCGTGACGGCCATCGTCAAGGCCCCCGCCGTCCGACTGATCCCGCACGGGGCCTTCGAAGGAACGATCCCGGGCCGGGAACCGTCGCTGGCTTGATTTCCCCTCTCCTCACTTTACTTTAAAAAACAAGATCAGATTCACTTGCAGGGACTTTCGATCTATCTCTTGTAGGTGCCCTATCGACGGCGGAGGTACTTACGACTGTAGTTGGAGCTGTGTGAACTGTGCCCCCTGATGGCTGACATCGGGGCCTTACCGGAAGGTCCTAACTGTCCTTGTGCTCCTCGCCTGAAAGCTCGAGACCCCGGCAGCGGGCGGGGCCCGGACCCTGCGGAGTTCGCAGGCGGGCGACCCGGGCCGGGACGCCGTAGGCGACGGCGTAGTCGGGGATGTCGTGCAGGACGACGGAGCCGGCCCCGATGATGCAGTCCCGTCCGATGCGGACGCCGTCGTCGATGAACACGTGGGCCCCGACCCACGTCCCGCGTCCGATGCGAACGCCCCGGGACGACGTCGGCTGACCGATGACGGGTACGTCGAGGCGGTCATAGTGACGGGTCGCTCCGGCGATATATACGAAGGGGGCCAGCAGGACGTGATCCTCCAGGACGACCTCCCGGACCGATTGAATCAAGCAGTTGGGACCGACGTTCGCCCTGGCGCCGATACGAATCGTCCCGCCCCGGCAGACGAGGTGGGTCCCCCGGCCGATGAAGACGTCGTCCCCGATGAGAAGATTGGGAAGCTCCTCCGAGTCACCCCGGCCGTCTAAGAGGACGAAGTCTTCGAGGACGACCCGGTCGCCTAAGGCGATGCGGAAGGGGGCCCGAAGCGTCACGTAGCGCCCGATGGCGACGCCCCGGCCCATCCGGTGGAATAGGAAGCGATAGAGCTTCTGCCGAAGCCACAGGCCGAGGCTTCCGCCAAGGCCCGCCAGGAACATCGTCAGGAGTTCGTACCGGAGAAACGCCGACCACCGAAGGTCCCCGACGATGAGGAGGCGGTACTTCCAGAGGGCCGAGACGGACGCGTCCGTCAGGAGTGCCTGTTGCTTCGTCTTGGGGACCTCCGTCGGCCGTTCGGGTCGGACGATCTCCGAAGGCTCGACCATGATAAGGCTCAGGATTCGGTCTTGGGTCTTGGGTGCTGGGTGTTGGGTGGGGGGAACCCCCCGAACACCCAACACCCAACACCCGGGACCGCTCATTCGACCTCGACGACGGGGGTCGGGACGTCCTGGGCGGTCAAGACGACCCGGGTCTCGTCATTGCGCCGGTCGTACAGGGCGTTCATGACCGATGCCAGGGCCAATTCGGGACGATTGTTTTCCTGACTCAAGTGAGCCAGTAAGAGGTAGCGGCACCACTTGTCGAGCCGAGCCCGGACGAACTCGGCGACGGCCGTATTCGAGAGATGCCCGTGGCGACTCAAGATCCGCTGTTTCAGCCATGGGGGATAGGACCCCTTCAAGAGCAGTTCCACGTCGTGGTTCGACTCCAAGATCAGGAGCTCGGCCCCTTCGACATGATTCTGGACGTTCAGGGGCAGGTACCCCAGGTCGGTGACGACGGCGACCTTGGTCCGGCCATCCCAGATGACATAGCCGACGGGTTGGTTGGCGTCGTGGGGGACGGGGAAGGGCTCGACGAGGAAGGGTCCCAGGGAGAAGCGGTGCCCCGGCTGGAAAGTCTGCAGGCCGTAGAGCGCGACCCCCTGGGCCTGGAACCCCTGGACCGTCCCGACGGAGGCGGCGACGGGCACCCGAAAATGACGGGACAGGGTCCCCACGCCACGGCCGTGGTCGGCATGCTCGTGGGTGACCAGGATGCCGCAGACGCCGTCGGGCGAGATGCGGGCGGCCGCCATCCGTCGAAGGGCCTCCCGCAGAGAGAGTCCTGCATCGACGACCAGGGCACCCCGGCGACCCTCGATGTAGACCATATTTCCGCCACTGCCACTGGCCAGCACGCAAACCCGTACCACGGCGCCACCCTCTCCAGACGCGAAGGGAAACGGCGGATCACCCGTTCGGCCACTTCCGGGATTCAAACTCCACAGGCCAGGGTAAGTCCCGGATCACGGCTGGCGGCACGTCGCCCAGGATGAGGCACGAGAGGCTATCTGGCTGGAAGATCTCCTGGGCCACGGCGTAGGTCTCCTCGACCGTCACGGCCATGATTTCCCGGACCTTTTCGTCCAGGGACTGGAAGGGTTCTCGATAGACGAACTGCTTCGCCCGGGTGAACATCCGGTCCGAGGCGCTCTCCCAGCTCATGACGAGATTGGCCCGGGACTGCTCTTGGACCAAGCGAAGCTCCTCCGGCTGGACCGGCTCCTCCCGGATGCGGTCGAGCTCCTCCCGGATGACCCGTAGGAGCTCGGGTAAACGACTCGGCACCGTCGCTGCCGTCACGTACCAGAAGCCCGCATCCGAGTACGGCACGATGGATGCATGGATACTGTATACCAGGCCTCGCTCCTCCCGGACCTTCATGAAAAGCCGGGAACTCATGCCCCCGCCCAGGATGCTCAACAACAGGGCATAGGCATTCCGACGGGGGTCCCGAAGCGACAGACCCGGCCCGCCGAGGATGACTTGCGCCTGCTCAAGACCCGGACGGTGCCAGTAATGGGCAAAGGGACGGACCGTCGGTGGCTGACGTTCGGCCCCCCGGCCCGAGCGACCCGCCAGGGGGGCAAAATACCGTTCCAACTGCCGGTATAGCGCCTCCGAGTCGACGGCCCCGGCCGCCGTCACGAGCATATTGGCCGGGAAGTTCTGCCGTTCGAAAAAGGCAACGAGCTGATCCCGCTGGAAGTCCAGGACCTGCTCGGCCCGACCGGCGATGGGTCGCCCCAGGCCGTGGCCGGGCCAGAGGGCCTCGGCAAAACGGTCAAAGGCGAACTCGGCCGGGTCATCGTCGACGCCCCGGATCTCCTCGACGACGACCATCCGCTCTTTTTCCAATTCGACGGGATCAAACAGAGGGTTCAGGAGTAAGTCGGCAAAGAGATCGACGATCCAATCCATGTGCTCAGCCAGAACCCGGGCGTAGAAACACACGTACTCCCGTGTCGTGAAGGCATCGACCCGGCCGCCGATGCGGTCCAGCAGGCGGGCAATGTCCTGGACCGACCGGTGGGTCGTCCCCTTGAAGAACATGTGCTCCAGGAAGTGGGCCATCCCGACCTCGTCGGGCCGCTCGTCTCGGGAGCCCTGGAGGAACCACACGGCCAAACTGACGGAATAGGTGTTCGGAAGCGGCTCGACGACGACGGGCAGGCCCAAGTCCAGACGCCCGACATACACACCATTCTGTTCGGACATCCCGATGCCCATGACGATACCCCTCGCTGGATGGATGTGGGGTGTCAGGTCTTTTTTCAAGAACCCATTACCCAGTACCCAACACCGAACACCGATTTCTCGAAGGGTCGGAAAAGCCGATCCGATGGAAATGCTCGCAGACCGAGC
>JAUQPV010000174.1 GCA_030550225.1 Acidobacteriota bacterium
TGGCACCCGAGCGGGTCCGCTTCCTGGGTCTCGAATGGCCGGCCGAGAGCCTGTGGGCTTACACGGTCGGCGTATCTGTCGGCCTGATGGCTCTGCTGATGCCGGTCCTGGGAGCCATGGCCGACCAAGCCGGCCGCCGGTTTGCCTCCCTCGTGGCCTTTGCGACCGTGGGCGTCCTGGCGACCGTCGCTACGGGTGCCGTGCCGCCGACGGCCTGGTGGGGCCTCCTGATAGCCTTCATCGTCGGCAACGTCGGGTTTGAAGGCTCGCTCGTCTTCTACAATGCCCTGCTCCCCCACATCGTCGGGCCCAAGGACTACGACCGGGTGTCGAGCTGGGGCTTTGCGGCGGGCTACGTCGGGGGCGGCCTCGCCCTGGCCGGCGTACTGGCCTGGCTGTGGATCGCCCCGGCGTGGTGGGACATCCCAGCCGTCCAGGCCGTCCGCCACGGGCTGGTCGCTACGGGCCTCTGGTGGGGTCTCTTTGGGGCCATCGCCTGCTGGGGCCTGCGGCGGGTCGAGTCCGGGTCAGCCCGGTCCCTGAACGTAGTGGAGGCCTTCCGGCAAGGTTGGGCCCGGTTCCGTCAGACCTTTCGGGCCCTCCGACCTTACCGGTCGGCCTTCCGGTTCCTGGTGGCGTATCTCATCTACAACGACGCCGTCGAGACGACGATCGCCCTGGCGGCCGTCTTCGGTCAGAAAGCCTTGGCCATCCCGCAGACCCGCCTGATCCTGATCATCTTGGTCGTGCAGTTCCTGGCCTTTCCGGGAGCCCTCTTCTGGGGATGGGTCACGCGGCGGGTCGCCACCTTTCATGTCTTAGAAGTTCTGCTGGGCCTGTGGGCTTTCGCGACGGCCGGGGCGTTTTTTATCCGGACGGAAGCGGCCTTCTGGGGTCTTGCCGTCGGGATCGCTTTCATCCTTGGGGGAATCCAAGCCCTCAGCCGATCGTACTATGCCCGCCTGTTTCCGACCGAGAATTCAGGAGAGTTTTTCGGCTTCTATGCCGTTACAAGCAAGTTTGCCGCCATCCTGGGTCCCGTCCTGGTCGGGGCGATGACGCAGGTCTTCGGCCACATCCGCTATGGAATCCCGGCGTTGGTCCTCTTCTATATCGTCGGCTGGGTCCTCCTGCGGACGATCCCGCCCTCAGACCGGCGAATCGGGCAGTAAGGCGATAAGGCAGTAGAGTTGGTAGTGTTCACATTAGAAGTGACGAGACGCCAGCATCACGGCTGGCTCACTGAGGATGACACCGCCGTCACGGGCGGTTCTCTGAGGTTGACGCCGGCATCACTGCTGGCTCCGTAAGGATGACGCCAGCATGACTGCTGGCGTTCCGGAATGGACGCCGCCGTCACCGGCGGCGCCAGGACAGGGGGTCACCGGCATCACTGCCGGTGTTCTGAAGTATCACGTATAGGTTGATCGCTACCGTAAGATTTAGAAGCTGTCTCAAAAATCCCCGCTTCCCCAGGAGAGGGGCCAGGCATGTGGGCCCTCACCCGACCCTTTCCCATAGCAAGGCCCTTCGGTTCGTGAGAACGGCGTCGGGTCGGCCTTTCCCATCGCCCAGGAAGTACTGAGCGAAGGGGTCTATCGGCCGACCTGCCCATCTGCCGAACTGCCGAATTGCCCTACTTTTCCGGTAGGATGACCCGGACCTCGGCGGGGACGCCCTCGACGGGAGCCACCGACGCTTGGCTCCGCCGGCCTTCCTTTTGGGCCTCGACGATGAGGCCTCCCTGCGTCGGAACACGGCGGAATTCCAAGAACCCTTGATCGTCGGTCAAGACCGTCTGAACCCTGGGACCGCAAAAGTAAGTCAGGTCCAGACCGCCCGGCGAACGGAGGGTCACCCGAGCCCCAGCGACGGGCCGCCCCTGGGCGTCTACGACCTGAACCCGGAGCGGGGCGCCTAAGCTCAACCGAAAGTCCACGAAGGCAGTCTCCTGGGCTACCGTCAGACCTTCGGCGAAGCTCGGTGCATAGCCGTCGGCAGAGGCGACGACGTTTAAGGGCATGCCCATCGGAAGGCCGTAGACTGTGTACTCCCCCATGCCCGTCCCGGACTGCAAGTACGATCCCCGGCGGGCGTCATAGACCTGGACCTCGCCCTGCACGGGGCGGCCTTGCATGTCCAGGATCTTGCCCTGCAGGGTCCCGCCGGTCGTCAACTCGACCCGCAGGGTCGGCGGGATCTCCCGGGGATCGTCCCAGGTCTGCTCGAAGCGGGCATATCCCGGCCGAACGACCGTTAGGGTCGTCGGACTGGTCGAAAAGCCGATCAGCGAACAGGTCCCGTCACGACGGGTGTGGCAAGTGGACCAGAAAAGGCCGACCCTGGACGCCGAAGCCGTCGAAGGCTGGATAGAGACCTCGGCCCCTTCGAGGGGTGCGCCGGTATCGGCCCGGACGACCTGCACGTCCATGCGAGTCGGCGGCAGGCGGATCTCGACCGACGCTTCCGAAGCTTCCGCGGCGACGTCGGCCTGAATCTCGCCATCGACCTGAGTCCCCTCCAGACTCTCGTAAAAGAAGCGATACCGGTCAGCGGGTTGGGTGTATACTTGAAAAGTCGGATCTCCCTTTAGCGAAACCTGAGCTAACGAGGGCCTTCCCGAGGAGGGTCCTGGCTGACGCCGGGCTATAAGCATCAAGGTGCCCGTCGTCAGGGGGGTCGTCCCGTAGAGTATCCGACCCGTCAGTCGAAAGGCGCACGCCCGGAGCAGGACGTCCCGGACTTCACCGGCCCGGACCTCGACTTGGACCGAGGAAGGACGTTGGAAGCCCCGCTCCGCCTCGGTAAACGCCGACACTTGATAGGTGCCCTCCGCTAAGAGAGGCGTCGTCACACAGCCGGAGGCGTCTGTCGTCAGAGACGGGACGACTTGCGAAGAATAAGTCAGCCCACCCGCCGGATTTTGCCAAAGGATCTGGACGAGCGCCCCGGCGACCGGCGTTTCTTGATCGCCCAAGACGCAAACCCGAAGCCGCCCGCCGGGTCTCAGGACGACTTCCGTCGGCTGAACCTCACAGGCCGGGCTGACTTCTAAGAGTTGGACGGCGGTCGCAAAATCCGGATGGCTGACGGTAATTTCGTAACGGCCCGGCATCAGGGCGCCCAGGGACACGTCGCCCCGCTCGTCCGTGAGCCTCCATGAATCCCCGTCCTCGAGGAAGATGACCCGGCCCTCGGCCCGTCGCACCGAGGCGACGGTCGCTAACGGGACGGGCTGGCCGGAAGCGTCCCGTACGTGCACCCGCACGGGGCACCCCCGGTCCACGACGATCTCGCCCAGGTCTTTGCTTTCACCGGGTCGGACCGACACCGAGAGTTCCCGGACTCCGTGATCGGGGGCCTCGATCTGAATCCAGACAGTGCCCGGAGCCACTTCCTTGTCAAAGAGACCCTGGGCGTCGAAGATGGGTTCGTCGGGACTATAAAGGATCATAGGGCCCCTGGCGTTCTCCGGAGACGTCACGGCCCGGACGTAAAAGAAGGGGATCGGCTTCTTGTCGGCCGTGACGACCCGCCCCCGGATGCGAGCCTGGCGAGCCAAAGTAAGGACGACCCCCTTTGAATGGGCGGCAACCCTCATGAAGTCCCATCCGACTTGGGCGTATCCTGTAGCGCTGGCCCGCAGTGTATAGCGGGTATCTGCCTCGAGACCGCCTATGACGAAGGTCCCGTCAGATCCCGAGGTCGTTTCTATCTCGGACTCTCCGGTGATCAGGAAGCCATCTGCCGGTGTGGCCGTGACCCGGGCGTTGGGGACCGGCCGCCCCGTATCGTCCACGACCCGGCCCTCGATGGTCGCCCCCCGCCGGAAGACGACCCGCCCGAGGTCGTGCCGCTCCCCTGTCCCCGCCAGCCGAAGTTCCTGCCGGACCGGACGGTAGCCAGACGCCTGGAGGACGACCTCGACCGGCACGGAGGGGACCATCCCGATCCGGAAGCGGCCCTTGTCGTCCGGCGCCTGCCACTCGGTCGGGATCGAAAACCGCAACCGAGGTAGCCCCTCCAAGACTCGGACGGTCGCCCGCACGTTCCGCACGATGTTCCCGTCCTCGTCGATGGCCACGCCGACGATCTCATGGCCCGGGACGAGCCGCACGGTACGGCGGGCCGACTCACCGGAACTCAGCCGAAGGGCCTCTGTCCATTGAACGCCCCGACCCGGCGCCCGTACCAAGAGCCGAAAGTCCAGACCCCACGGAAGGCCGTACAGCGTCACCTGGCCCTCGGCGTCCGTCACCGGGACTTGGTCCTGGAGGATGGACCATAGTCGGGAAGACGGTCCCCCGACCACAGCGGGAAAGAGAGAAACGCGGGCGTTCGGGACCGGTTTGTCCTGCATATCGACGGCCCGCACTTCCAGTCGGGCGCCGCCCCGAATGACCCGAAGACGGACCCGGGCCGTCTGACCCGCCGCGACCGTCGCCGTGCCGGGCACGCCCGTGTAGCCCGTCATGTGGACCATCAGCCGATAGCCGCCTGGCAAGAGGCCCGAGATCCGAAATCGTCCCTTATCGTCCGGCGATGCCGTCCAGGCAAAGAGGGGAGCCCGGTCATACGTCATAGTGTCAGACCATCGGTCGCGTAACTTCAGATGAAAGGCCCGGACGACGCCCGCCGACGGGGTGGCGACCCCCGCCTCCGAGACGACCTCGCCCTCGATGACACCGGCCTTCTGGAGACGTAGCGTCAAGGTCGACCCGGCTTGGAGGGTATTGCACTCTTGAAAGCCGACCCGGGACCGCGTCTCATCCCACGCCAGGACGTCGTACCGGCCCGAGACGTCCGAAAATTCGGCCCGGCCCTCGGCGTCCGTCGTCCCCTGGAGGACCCGGGCCGACGCCCGGTCCCGGTCGCAGGGGACCAGCCGCACGGCGGCTTGAGGGACGGGCTGACCCGCCTCGTCTAAGACCACTCGCACGACCCCCACCGGGGATGCCGACGCGCCCTCGGTCGGCCCAGCCGGGAGCCTTACCCCTAAAGTAAGCCAGAGGATGGCCCCCCAAAGGCCGATCAGGATAAAGTTCCTTCGCATGGCCGCGCCTCCTTGACCGCCCTTGCTACTGCTTCGTCCAGGTTTGATTTTGGGGTCAGGGACCAGGGGGTTGCGTTAGGACCCATGGGATTTCATTTCTGGCCCCTAATCCATGTAGGGTAACGCATGCGTCGTCCCATAGATATCAAGCTAAGGACTTGACCCATCTCTCGCAACGCCGCCAGTCATGGCGGCGTCCCCCTGTCCGGACACCGGCAGTCATGCCGGTGTCCGTCGATCCCAACGCCAGCAGTTATGCTGGCGTCTATTCGAATATAGTGGGGATCATCCCTCATTGATCCTTACCTTGATGCGCGTAGGGCAACGCATGCGTCGTCCCTACCACGGCCAGTGCCCTCGCCCCTGGGGGGAGGCACAGGGGAATTGATATCGATATTGGCAAATGAGGGAAATCATTGCAAGCTCCTAAAAGCACGATTTTTCAAGGAACTCGTCTCAAAACCCTCCCCCCTGGGGGAGAGGGCAGGGTGAGGGCCTCGATCCAGAGCTTCTTTCTCCCTGGGGTCAGGGACTTTTGAGACGGGTTCCAAGTGTCTAACCGATTCGACAAAGTGTTTACGGGGATAGACACGTGGGGGAGGGTCGGGGTCGGGGGATGGGGCAGAAAGCCAGCCGTGTCGGGCATTTCGAGGGTGCGGCTCCCGATTGGCACGGGGTTTGCTGAAGCGACCCGACGTTCCGTCGGCCGAGACGGCCGGTGCGCGCGCGAAGGCGTTTGCGGCGGCGGGGGGCCGCACGCTGGGGACCCTGAGTGAGGGTGGGCGGGAGGCGTCTATCCCGAGGTGGTGGAAGTCGAGTCCTGGCGGTGGCGGC
>JAUQPV010000175.1 GCA_030550225.1 Acidobacteriota bacterium
CTTTTCCAGCGCTCGAGAAGCATGATTTTTCAAACATCTGGTAGATGGGCAGGTCGGCGGATAGGCAGATAGAGTCCTGGATGGGAAAGGAGCGACTCCAAGGCTTTTCGGACCATCTGCCGAACTGCCCTTTGCCTGAAAAATCGCCCTCCTCGAAGAGTTGGAAAAGCCGATCCGACCGGGATTCTCCGGGTCGAACGGCTCTGTGATGGGCTCTGACCTAACTGCCCATCTACCCGCTTGCCCGGGCTGCCCCAAACTAGTAGGCTGGAAGCCACGGGCATCGGACGATGCGCGAGGAAGTCCGCACGCCACCGTCTCTGCCGGCCGTTCATGAGCTCATCCAGAGCTGTCAGCGGCAGGCCGACCTGAAAGACCTGCGCCCGGAGGTCGTCAAGCGCCTGGCCCGTCGGTTCGTCGAGACCTGGCGGGCCCGGGCCGCCGAAGCTCCGGCGTCCGTCGACCGGGCCGTCCTGGTCGAGCAGTTCCCCGACTACGTCCGTCAGCGTCTGGGCCCAGCGTACCGGTCCGTCATCAACGCCACGGGCGTCGTCCTGCACACGAATCTTGGCCGGGCCCCTCTCCCGTCCGAGGTCGTCCGGCGGTTTCAGGCTATCCTGACCGGTTACCTCGACCTCGAATACGACCTGGCGACGGGCCATCGGGGCTATCGGGAGAAACCCCTGGCCGAGAAGATCCGGTGGCTCCTGGACGTCGAGGACGCCGTCATCGTCAACAACAATGCGGCGGCCGTCTTGCTCATCCTGACGGCCTTGGCCCGGGGCCGGGAGGTCCTCGTCAGCCGGGGGGAACTCATCGAGATCGGCGGGAAGTTCCGTCTCCCCGAGGTCTTCGCCCAGAGCGGGGCCATCCTCGTCGAGGTCGGGACGACGAACCGGACCCGTCTAACCGACTACATCCAGGCTGTCACCGACCGGACCGTGGCCGTCCTTCGGACGCATCCCAGCAATTACCGCATCGTCGGATTCACGGAGCGGCCCGCCTTGGCGGACCTCGTCCGGTGGACCCGGGAACGGGGCCTCTACCTGTGGGAGGACCTGGGCTCTGGCATGATGGACATCCCGGAGCTCCGGCGGCGCCTCTCGGACGAGCCGACTGTCCAGGAGATGGTCCGGGCCGGCTGTGACCTCGTGTGCTTCAGCGGGGACAAGATTTTTGGGGGTCCGCAAGCGGGTATCATCGTCGGCCGACACGCTCTCTGCGAGTCTCTTCGGAAGCATCCCCTGTACCGGGCCCTGCGGGTCGACAAGATGACCCTCCTGGCCCTGGACGTCGTCCTGGACCTCCACGCACGGACGACGGTCCACGAGCGTCTGCCGGCCATCCGGATGGTCACGACGTCGGTCGAGCGTCTGCGGGCCCGGGCCCGGCGACTCCGGAACCTCCTCTTGCGGATGCTGGGCTCCGTCGAGGGCCTGACCGTGGAGGTCGTCCCCGACACGGCTTACGCAGGAGGTGGCCTGGCGCCGGTCGCCGAAGTCCCCTCGGTCGCCGTGGCGATTCGGTCGCCGACGGCCCATCGGTGGGCCGAGGCACTGCGGAATGGTGACCCGCCGGTCATCGCCCGGGTCGAGGAGGGCCGTCTCGTCTGCAACGTCCACACCGTCGAACCCCGTCAGATTCCCATCCTGGCCCGCCGCCTGGCCGAGGCGATCATGGGCAGTGAGGCAGTAAGGCAGTAAGGCCCCTTGTCCCCATACCCGTGGGGATGAACGGCTGTATCGCAAAGGGCAGAGAGCAAAGGGCTCCCTGTCCTATACGCTATGCCCTATACGCTATGCTCTTTGCTCTATGCCCTTTGCCCTTGGACGTTGGGATGGATATCAGATGGGGACCGGTGGTCTTTCGGGACAGGGCCGAGGCGGCTCGGCGACTCGCAGAACGGCTGGAGAAATGTAAGGGCGAAGACTTGGTCATCCTGGCGATTCCACGCGGGGGCGTCGTCATTGGCGACGGCATCGCTCGAGCCATCGGCGGCCAGCTCGACGTGGTCGTCCCCCGGAAGTTGGGCGCGCCCTACGACCCCGAATTGGCCATCGGGGCCGTCATGCACGACGGAAGCGTTTTCCTGAATGAGGACGTCATCGAGGCGCTCGGCGTGCCCGAAGAGTACATCGAAAAAGAGAAAGCCGCTCAGATGAAGGAAATCGAGCGTCGGCTGATCCTCTACCGGGGGCACCGGGAATACCGACTCGAGGGTCGGACCGTCTTGCTCGTGGACGATGGGGTCGCCACGGGGGCGACGATGCTCGTGGCGGCCCAGTGGGTCCGAACGCAGGCACCGAAGAAGCTCGTGATTGCCGTACCCGTGGGCCCGCCGGAGACCATCGAGAAGCTCCAGGCGGTCGCCGATGAAGTGGTCGTTTTACTGGCACCCGCCGCATTTGGTGCCGTCGGCGAGTTCTATCGGGATTTCTCCCCAGTGACCGACGAAGAAGTCCGGTCCATCATGAGACGGTATGGGTACGGGGTTTAGATGTTGGGTGCTTGAAAAAGACCTAACGCCTGACATCCACCACTGGAAACCGATTCCTCGCGGGGTCGGGAAATCTGAATCCATCCGGATTCTCTCGAACCGAGCGGTTCTGTGGACAAAGTCTTACGAGCCACTTCAGACCGAGGAGGGCCGTCGATGGTGGCGACGTGGACCGAGATTCCCGTTGCCGCCGTCCTGGCGGCTCAGGGCTTGACCGGTCCGGCCGCCGCCCTTCTGATCACGCTTCCAGTCGTCAGTCTCCCCGGTATCCTCATCTTTGGGGTGGCGCTTGGGAACAGCCGAGTTCCTCTCTTACTGGGGGCGGTCGCCTTTGGGCTGGGCGTGATCGCCGGCTGGATGTTCATGTAGTCGGTGTTGGGGTTTGGGGGCGGATTCGACACTCGGTACCTGGCATCCAGGGTCTAACATCGATTCTTCGACGGAGCTCGCCGAATGCAAGTCCGAACGAGGGCCTGGAGCTGACGGACGGCCTCGGGGGAGGCCCGGTGGAATCGGAGGTCGTAGAACACCCGGGTGGCCTCTTGGAGGTCGGCGGCGACCTCCGGTCGGCGGGCCTGCGCTCGGCGGATGTAGGCCATCGGTGTCTCGGACGGTCGCCGGGTCCCGGCCCAACGCTCGACCCATCGCAGGAGGACATAATAGTCCTGCCACGGCGATACAGTCCGGCCCCGCAGACGTCCGATCCAGACGGCCCGCTTCTGCCACAGCCAGAGGAGGCTGACGAGGCCCACGAGGGCCAGGCCGACGGCCCAAGCCGTTTCCCGCCGGAAGAGTCGGCCGGCCTCCGGTCGCCATGATGGGATCGAGGACTGGAGCCGGCGGAGCCAGCGTTCCAGACTCTCGAAGAGACCCTGGCCCAGCTCCCACTGCTCCCGAGCCGAGTATAAGATGACCTGGCGGTCCCACCAGAAGGCGATGGCCGACTGCCATTCCCGGAGGCGGCGGAGCCAACCGGTGACCCCTGACCTGACAGGGGCGACGACCGGCGGGGTCGGGTCGAAGGCGACCCATAGGCCGGCCTGGTCATCCCAGGCCTCGACCCAGGCGTGCGCGTCCTGATGGAGGACCTCCCAGAAGCCGCCCTGGTCGTTCCACTGGCCGCCGTGGTAGCCGATGACGACCCGGGCCGGGACGCCCAGGGTGCGAAGCATCAGGACCATCGCCGAGGCGAAATACTCGCAGTAGCCGGCCCGAGTTCGGGTCAGAAACGTCCCGATGGGGTCGGCTGAGCGGCCGGCCAGGTTGACCGTTGTATAGCGGAAGTACCGGTGGAAGGCCCGCTCGATGGCGTGAGCCTTTTCGACCGCCGACGTCGCCCCGGCGGTCCATTCGACGGCCAGCCGGCGGACGGCGGGCGACACAAAAGCCGGTAGGCTCAGCCATGACTTCCCATGGCCTTCCCCGATCGATGCCCACGGGTCGGGCCCGACGGCATACCGACCCCGCGGGGGACGGACCCATAGGGACCGGACCGTGTAAGACCGCACGCGGGTCGCCGGGAAGGTGAGGCCCGGTGCGACCCGCAGGGCGAGCCGGCCGGGGACGGCCACGATCAGGGGTTGAGATAAATGCAGGAGGGCCGGTTCCTCCCCTGCCGGCCAGATTTCCTGGTCGATGACCTGACCCTTCAAGGCAAGAGACGGTCGGGGCACCTCCAGACCCCACAGACCTATGGAAGTCCGGAGGATCGGCCGCGGGTGACCCGGGTCCGACGACCGCCACTGACGACCGTCAAAGATGTCCAGGGTCAACCCCCGCCAGTACAATGCCTCCGGGGGCAAAGACCCCGGCCTCAGGTAGACCCGAAAGGCCACGCGGGCGTCCTGCTTCAAGCGGGTGATACTCCCCAGGTCGATCCGGTCCGAAAGCCCCGTCCAGCCCTCTCCTTGGAGGGTCATCCGGTCCGTGTAAAGGAATCCGAAATGGGACCGGGGCAGGACCAAAAAGATCAGGGCGCCCAGAACGGCCACCCCCAAGGTCATCCCGACGGCCAGGGGTCCGAGACGATACACCGGCTCTTCGGGCGTCCCGTCCCGCCATACCTGGAAGGCCATCAGGGCCCACAGGAAGGCGACCAGCGCCGCCAGTGAAACGCTCATGTAGTACGCGTCGTTGTTGGCGGCCCCGATGACGACCCACAGGGCAAAGACCAGGCCCAGCCGCTGACCGACCGTGCGGGGCGTGTCCGGCGTCCAGCTCCGGGCGATGATGAGAAAGGTCAAGAGGTGGGTCAGGGCGATCCCCATGTGGCGGGACACGAGGAAGACGTCGGCCCAGAAGAAGAGGAGATATAGAGCGCTGGCGACCTCCCAGAGCTTGGGGCTGGCCAGGAACGTCCGGCGAGCCAGGGGCGTGAGCCCGAGGCCGATCAGGAGAAGCCACGAGAAGGACGAAATCTTGGCAATGATGTACCCGACAGCGATGACGACCGCCGGGAGCCACAAGACCCACTGGACCGAGCGAGCCTTAAGCGTCGGAAGGGCGGTCGCCGTCATGACCCGACCTCTCGGGGGGCATCCATCGTTCGACGGGGACCCAGTACCAATGGTCTGAGGGCGGCGGATAGGCTCGGGCACTCACCCAGAAGCCGGCCGATTCGGGCGGGACGTGGGCCGAAAGCGGCTGGGACGCCGGCTGGGCGAGGGCCAGGTAGGTCAAAGCGGCGTGCAAGACCGACCGCGGGCGGACGGCGGCGGGTCCCCATCCCTGAGTCCAGAACATGACGTGCATTTTCCGAGTAGTTAGGTGCCACAGCCCTGTGGCGACCCACGAGAGGGCCCGCTCCAGGGCCGCCGGCTCCATCCGGCGGTCCAGGACGATCCACAGGGTCGGGTCTTCTTGAAGGGCCCACTGACGCACCTGCAGACTCCCCGTCCGGGCCAGGCTCGGCCAGTGGACCCAGTGAAGGGGGTCTCCCGGCTGATAGGCCCGCAGGCCATAAAAGTCCTCCGAGACCGTGGCGTGCGGCCGGGCGACCGGGGCCGGCCGTCGGACCCAGGCGGCCGCTTCCGTCTCCCAGTCGGGCCACCGTCGGGGATACACGACGACCTCCCGACGGGGTTCGACCCACCCCCATCGGTAAAACCAGCCGAAGGGACCCCGGGAGCCGACCCGGACCCGCTCGAGGCGGTACCGACCCCGTTCCGGAAAGGCACCTACGAGGTGGACCTTCCGTCGCTGACCCGGGAGCAGGAGCACCCGCTCGAGGCGGTACCCGGCGCTTCGCCGGTAGGCATTCTCGGGCCGGTCTAAGGGACCCTGCCATTCGACAAACAGTTCCATGTGGATCAGGGGCCACACCCGACTCGCATTCCCCACGTGCAGGCGGACCCGCA
>JAUQPV010000176.1 GCA_030550225.1 Acidobacteriota bacterium
CAGGACGAGGGCGTCTTGCTGGACGCTCAGTTCTGTCACGCCCTGCCGTTGGAGCTCGACCCGTAGGCGGGCCAAGTGAAGGAGGTTCTCGACGGCCTCGGGGAGGGGACCGTAGCAGTCCCGCAGTTCCTGAGCGAGGGCCTCGACCCGCTCGACCGTATCGGCCTCGGCCAAAGCCCGGTAGTAGTACATCCGATGGCGTTCCGAAGGCATGTAGTCGTCGGGGATCTCGGCGTGGACGGGCAGGCGAAGGGTCGTCCGACGTGGCGGCCGGTACGGCTCGTTTTTCAGCTCGGCGACGGCCTGGCGGATGACCTCGACGTAGGCGTCCAAGCCGAGGGCCTGCATGTGGCCGTGTTGCCGTCGGCCCAGGAGTTCCCCAGCGCCCCGCAGTTCCAGGTCCAGGGCCGCCAGACGGAAGCCCGAGCCCAGCTCCGTAAACTCCCGGAGGGCCGCCAGACGCCGTCGGGCGACCTCGGAAAGTTCGGCCATCGGGGGGACCATCAAGTAAGCATAGGCCCGCCGGTAGGAGCGACCGACCCGGCCCCGAAGCTGATAGAGCTGGGCCAGGCCGAAGCGATGCGCGTTATTGACGATCAGCGTGTTGACGTTTGGGATGTCGACACCGTTCTCGATGATCGTCGTCGTCACCAGGACGTCGACGTCGCCCTGCATAAACCGGAGCATCGTGTCTTCCAACCGCCGGGGCGGCATCTGCCCGTGCGTGACGGCGACCCGGGCCATCGGGCATAGGTCCTGCACGAGGGCGGCCATCCGGTCTAACGTCTCGACCTCATTATGGACGAAGTAGACCTGGCCACCGCGACTGAGTTCGTGCTCGATGGCCGAACGGATGATCTCCGGGGAGAAGTGGACGACGTGCGTCTGGACGGCCAGGCGGTCCCGGGGCGGCGTCCGGATAAGGCTGATCTCCATCAGACCCGACAGGGCCATCTGGAGCGTCCGGGGGATCGGCGTGGCCGTCATCGACAGGACGTCCGCTTCCCGACGGAGCTGTTTGAGCTTTTCCTTTTGGAGGACCCCAAAGCGCTGTTCCTCGTCGATGATGACGAGGCCGAGGTCAAAGAACTCGACGTCGTCGGAAAGAAGGCGGTGCGTCCCGATGACGATGTCGACCTCCCCCTTCTTGAGGGTCTGCAAGATAGACCGTTGTTCGGCCTCCGGGACGAGCCGGCTCAGCATGGCGACCCGAACGGGAAACTCGGCAAACCGGCGGGTGAACGTCATGTAGTGCTGGAAGGCCAGGACCGTCGTCGGGACCAGGACGGCGACCTGCTTGCCGCCCAGGACGGCCTTCATGGCCGCCCGCATGGCGACCTCCGTCTTGCCGAAGCCCACGTCCCCGCATAGGAGCCGGTCCATCGCTCGGGACCGCTCCATGTCCCGCTTGACTTCCTCGATAGCCCGCCTCTGGTCGGGCGTCAGCTCGTAGGGGAAGGCCGCCTCGAAAGCCTGTTGAACGTCGTCGTCGGGCGGAAAGGCAAAACCCTCGATGACCTGCCGGGCCGCATACAGCTCGACGAGCTCCCGCAGGATGCCCTCGACGGCCTGCCGGGCCCGGCGTTGCTTGGCCTGCCAGGTCCGGCCGCCGAGTCGGTCCAGGGCCGGCGGTTCGTCGGACGGGCCGACGTACTTGCGGACCAGGTCGAGACGGTCGACCGGGACGTACAGCCGGTCGCCTCCGGCATACTCGATGGCGACGGTCTCGACGGACCGTTCCCCGTACTGAAGCCGTTGGAGGCCGATGAAGCGGCCGATGCCATGTTCGGTATGGACGACGTAGTCGCCGGGCCGAAGCTCCGACAGGTCCATCGCCTGCGAGCGTTCGAGGGGCACATGGTGACGGACTTCCAGGGCGATGCGACGCCCGAAGATGGCGTCCTCGGGGACGACCCACAGACCCAGGTCCGGGGCCTCGAGGCCCCAGTGGAGGGGATGGTACGTGAGGACGAGGGCATCGTCCCGCAGGGCCGGCTCCAACGCCTCCGACGGGACGACAGGTCCCGCCTGCATGAGACGTTCCCGCAAGAGGGCCTGGAGCCGCTCGGCCCGGAGCCGGGAACTCAGGACGGGAACGACCCGGACACCGGACCGCAGGAAGGCCTGCGCGTCCCGGAGAAACCGGTCGATGTGACCCTCATAGGAAGCCGGTGCCCGCCACCCCAGACGTCGGCCGCCTGCCCCGACGGGTGACGGCCCACTCTCGGCGGCCATCCGTTGCACGCACCGGCCGCCCGCCTGAAAGGCCGTCCATTCGTCGACCGGCGTGAGCCACGCCCGGGGGTCCGGCGCCGGGACGCCCTGCTCGAGGGCATGCCGGGCGGCCTCCTCAGCATGGCGGTAGAGGGCTTCCCACTGGGCGTGGACGGCGGCCGGCTCGGAAACGACCCACTCGGCCGCCGGAAAGACCTCCCACCAGGCGTGGAGCGTCTCGAAAGCCCAGGCCAGGTAGTCCTCATAGCCCGGGAATCGTCCCTGCTCGGTCCATGCCTCCAGGGCGGCCTCCCAGGCCGGTGCCCACTGCTTCGGCGGGACCGCTTGGGCGGCCCGCTGAAACCACCGGTCCGTCTGCGCCCGGGTCAGGGGGAACTCGGCCCAGGGAAGGACCCGTAAGGTTTCTAACCGGGCCTTGCTCCGCTGGGTCTCCACGTCAAAGGCCCGAAGCTCTTCCAGCCGTTCGTCGAAGAATTCCATCCGGACGGGGTCGTCATAACCAGGCGGGAAGACGTCCACGATGGCGCCCCGGACGGCAAAGTCGCCCGCTTGCTGGACCTGGTCGGTCCGGCGATATCCGTACTGCACGAGGAGCTCGATCAGGAAGTCCCGGGGGATTTCCATCCCAGGCGTGAAATCCCACTGGAGGCTCTGGAAGAACGTCAGGGGCGGGACCCGCCGGACGGCCGAACCCACGGGCAGGACGAGGACCCACCGGGGAGCCCGAATCAGCGTGGACCACGCCCGCAAACGGGTCGCCACGATGTCCGGATGGGTCTCGACCAGCAGGAAGGGCGTGCGCTCATAGTCGGGTAGCGAGACCACCGGGACCGACCGGGCCGCATCGCCCGCCAGGACGGTCTGCCAGAACCGGACCTCGTCCTCCCGCTCGGCCAGACGCCGATCGTCCGGGACGAGCCATACGATGGGCCGGTCGGCCTGAAGCGCCCGGGCCGCCACCAGCAGGGCCTGCCCGCCGGGGGCGACGTCATACACGAACGCCCACTGAAGGGCTTCATCGACATTCCATCCCGTGATGGTTCGAGTCCCCATCGGCCGTCCCCGCCCTCGAGCTCAGGGTTCGGGCGTCTGGCTGGCGTCAAGATATAAAATTCCGACTTACGAGATGCAAGGTCGTCATGAGCAGTGAACGGATAACAGATCCGTTCGGTTCGTGAAAACCCTGATGAATTCAGCTTTTCCGACCTTCCGAGAAAGACGATTTTTCAAGCATTCGGCAGATGGGCAGGTCGGCAACTCGGCAATTCGGGAGTTCAGGAACTCAGGCACAAGGGGGCTGGCGGGGGAGGAGATGCGTCCTTCAGGCCGGCGCCGGCGGTCGGCGACAAGAGAAGGCGAAAGGTCCGGAAAACTTCAGGGAGACGTGGGGACTTGGCACACTCCATGCCCCATGCTCTTTGCACTATGCCCCTGGCCTTCTACGTCGGCCGCCGAACGGCCTTCCTGAATTCCCGAATTGCCGAATTCCCGAACTGCCGAACTCCCGAAATCCCTGTGGACACGACCCCGTCCTGATCCGATTAGACACACCTGTACAGTTATGATACACGAAGGAGACACGGCGAGGCCCTGGGACCTTTAGAAAAGTCTTGTCTGTCCTCATTTCCCCTCCCGGCCCCCATTGGAACAAAATTTGTTACTTTACAAGAGTTGTCCGTATCCAGGGCAGACCCTGTAGGAGGAATGACTCAGAGGCTCAAGGGGGCTGTGCCTGGAAATGAAAGGTGTGGAGACCCGACGATGAAGAGTATGGCGTTTATCGAGCTGATCGGCATCCTGCGCCAGTACCGGTCTCGGTTCCGAAACGTGGATGCCGAGACGGTTGAGCGCATGATCCGATTGGCCGACGAAGCGGGTGACTTCTGGTCCCGCAGGGAAGTCGTTTCGTGGATGGCGCAGGTCCAGCCCGAGGCGAGTCCCTGGCTTGCGACATTCGTGAACTGGCTGGTCCAGGCGGCGGGACGACGCTCCCCCTGGGCGTCGGAAATCGCCTTTGAAATTTTGAAGGGTTGGCCTGAAGCCGCCTTGCAAGACCCCCAGTGGCTGGACGCCGTCGAGCTGTATCCGAGCGCCGTCGCTGAAGCCCTTTTGCAGGCTCTGGACGCTAAGGCCCTGCAGGGTTCGAGCATCCCCGAGACCCTCATCGAGCGACTCGCTCAGGCCGCTTTGAAGTTTGGGGGGACCGCCGCGGCCGTCGTCGTTCGCCTAATCGCTCGGGTCTATCCGGAAGACCCTCGATGGGGCCGGACGGTCCTGGAATGGCTGAATCAGGAACAGACCGAGGAACTCCGGGCCGAATTCCAGCGGGCGCTCCGGAGCGCGTGGCCCGAGTTGGACATGTGGGTTCACTGAGCGGAACGGCGCCGGCATCTTACGGGACACGGGCATGACGCCGGACCTCTGAGGGGGGCACCGCCACGACAGGCGGTGTCTTGAAAAGGGGAAGGATTATACTTCGCGGGACGCCTGCGCGCCTCACCACTCCACTTTTCTGTCTCCCGACTCTCCTATCCCACGCCTCTGGAAACTTTCTGGACCTTCGGGCGTTTGTGATCTGAAACGCCGAAGGGGGATGGTGGTCTTTGTCTCTCCCCTTGCCGATGGGCCTACCGGAGCGAAACTTGTATAGATGGCGTGATTTGGCAATCCAGCATAGCAGAGCCATTCAACCCGTGAGAATCCGGATGGACTCGGCCTTTCCGACCCTCCGAGAAGAGCGAACGGCGAATGGCGAATAGCTCCCGACCTGCCCATCTGCCCACCTGCCGACCTGCCGAATTCCCGAAATACCGAGGTCTCATCGAGCCATGAAAAGGGCATTGTGGTGGATGATCGGTCTCGTCCTGATCGCCGGCGGGACCGGGATTGCTCTGTACGTCCGGAACAATCGGGCGGCGGACTTTACGTTCCGCACGGTCCCGGTCGAGCGGGGGCCCCTCCGAGTGACCGTGACGGCGACGGGGACCCTGAGTGCCATCACGACGGTCCAGGTCGGGACCCAGGTGTCGGGCACGATCGCCCGGATTTACGTGGATTTCAACGACCGTGTCCGGCGGGGTCAGGTCCTGGCCGAGCTGGACAAGCGGCCGCTGATTGCCGCCTTGAACGACGCCGAGGCCGCCTATGAACGGGCCCTGGCCGAGGTCCGTCAGACGGAACGGAACCTGGAGCGGGCCAAGCGTCTGCTGGCCCAGAACCTCATCGCCCAGGCCGACTACGACGCGGCCCTGTCCAATTACGAGACGGCCGTCGCCAACCTGAAGTCGGCCGAGGCGAATCTCAGTCGGGCCCGGACGAACTTGTTCTATGCGACCATCACGTCGCCCATCGACGGGGTCGTCGTCTCCCGAAACGTCGACGTGGGCCAGACGGTCGCGGCGAGTTTTAACACGCCGACTCTCTTCGTCATCGCCAACGACCTGCGTAAGATGCAGGTCCTGGCCAACGTGGACGAGGCGGATATCGGCCGAGTCCAAGTCGGTCAGCCCGTGGCCTTCACGGTCGATGCCTATCCGGACCGGGTCTTTCACGGGCGGGTCGAGCAGATCCGGCTTCAGCCGACGGTCAATCAGAACGTCGTGA
>JAUQPV010000177.1 GCA_030550225.1 Acidobacteriota bacterium
AGGTCTACACGGAGTTGAGTGCCCGCATCGAGCAGGTCCGGACCGAACTGAACGCCCGCATCGAACAGGTCTACACGGAGTTGAGTGCTCGCATCGACCAGGTCCGGACCGAACTGATGGCCCGCATGGACCAAGTCTATGCGGGGCTGAGTGCCCGCATCGACCAAGTCCGGGCCGAACTCATGGCCCACATCGAACGCTTCTACACAGAGTTAAATGCCCGCATCGACCGGCTCTCTACGGAATTGAATGCCCGCATCGAGCAGACCGCCGCCACCCTGGACACGAAAATCGACCGCCTGAACATGAAGTTGAACTTCGTCCTTATCCTGCTGATTCTCATCGCGACGCTCTGGAACCCGGCCGTCGCAGACCTGCTCCGGAAGTGGTTAGGCCTCGGTTAAATCGGCTGTCGGGGCCTCGGGTGTCCGCCCCCCTTTCGCAGGACTGAACGATGGACATCGTCCACCCCCGCATCGAAGCGTACCTGCGGGCGCTGGCCGAGGACGGCGAGCCGGTCCTCTGGGAGATGGAGCGGCTGGCCTCCGAGCTTCAGTTCCCCGTCGTCGGCCTCCTGGTCGGGCGCATGCTCTATCAGTTGGCTTCCATGATCGGGGCCCGGCGGGTCTTTGAGCTGGGGTCCGGCTTCGGATATTCGGCCCTGTTCTTCGCTAAGGCCGTCGGCCCCGGCGGCCTGGTCGTCTGCACGGACCGCTCGGAGCGGAATCGCCAGCAAGCGGAAGTCTTCTTGAAGCGGGCCGGCGTCTGGGACCGCATCCAGTTCCACGTCGGGCATGCCCTGACCGTCCTCCAGCAGGTCGGCGGAACCTGGGACGTCATCTTCAACGACATCGACAAGGAAGACTACCCAGCGACCGTCGAGCTGGCATACCGACACCTGCGGCCCGGCGGTCTCTTCATCACTGACAACGTCCTGTGGGGCGGCCGAGTCCTGGACGACTCGGGCGATGACGCCCCGGCGACCCGAGCCATCCGGGCGTTTAACCGTCAGCTCTTCGCTCATCCGGGCTTTTACACCGTCGTCTATCCCGTCCGGGACGGGGTCGCCGTCGCCGTCCGCCAGCCCGGTTAGGAAGGGACCTTACCCGGCCGTCACGACCGTCTCGACGGGAATGGGCTTTGTCAGGCAATACATCCCCGGGCAGTGTCGGTCGGCCTGCTCCTTCAACTGCCGGAGTGTCGCTTCGTCCAGGGGCGCCGAGACTTTCACGTGGATTCGAACCTGTTCGACGATGGGCTCGTCCGAAAGCCCCAGGACGGGCCGGAAGTTGATATCGTTCTCGATCCGCACCTGGACAGTCCCCAAGTCGATGCCGGCCTCGGCGGCGACCGAGACGAGGGTCCCGACGTAACAGGCCGCCGAACCATACAGGCAGTAGTGAAGTGGTCCCAACTCCCGTCTCGTTCCACCCATAAAGGGTGGCTGTTCGGAACGGATCACGTGCGTGCGGCCCCCCCACTCGATTTCGCTGACGAACTGGCCCGTCTCGGGGTCCCACCGGCCCTCGACGACGTTCGTCCGCCGAGCGGCGGCCGGGTTTTTCTCGAATTCCTGTCGGGTCTTGGCTAAAACGTCCAGGTCGATGCCGTTGCGTCGGACCATGACGCTACCCTCCGTAGTTCACGGGCAGTCAGACAATGAGGCAGTAAGGCAGTAGGGCAATAAGGCGGTGAGGCTATGGTAATCCGAACGTCGAGGCCCCTATCCGAGCCGGGAAGTAGCCCGTCGACTTATTTTAGAAGCCCTGCCGGGCCAGAGGTTACAACCGAGCGGGGGGTCCCGTCATTCGGCAAGTGGACAGATAGGCGGGTAGAGTCCTGTGTGGAAAGGGAGCGACCCCCAGGGCCTTATAGGGCACAAGGCCGAGGCTCGAGGGCCCATATTTGATTCCCTGGGCCCTTTGCCCTTTGCGCTGAGTTGGAGCATCTGCCGAACTGCCGAATGGCCGACCTGCCCTTGGCTTGAAAATCGTCCTCCTCGAGGGATCGGAAAAGCTGAATCCATCTGGATTCTTCCGAACCCAACGGTCCTATTAGTCCCGCTGAGGCAGGAGGCGGACCTCACGGGTGACGACCCAGCGGAAGCCCTGGGTAAGCCGCTGGGGAACGTCCTCGGGGTCGGCGGCGATCCCGCAGACGACGCCGTTGGCTTGGCAGACAGCCAAGACGTGAGCGACGGCCTTTTGGACGACCGGGTGCTTCGTCTGGCCCGGGACGCCAAGGGCAAAAGACAAGTCATACGGGCCGACCATGACGACACCCACGCCGGGGACCCGGACGATGGCCTCCAGTTGGTCGAGGCCTTCCCGGGTCTCGATCATGACGACGAGCAAGAGTTCCCCCTCAGGATTCAAGGGCCATAAGTCAGCCCGGGCGACGTATTCTTCCTGGGTCAGGCCCCAGTACCGGGCGGCCATCGCCGGGCGGGCACCCCGGTAGCCCCGGGGCTCGGGATAGGCACTGTCGGACGCCTGGGGGTACCGAACGGCCCGGACGGCGGCCGCCGCATCCTCGGCCGAATGGACGTGGGGAACGACGATACCTAAAAAGCCCAGGTCGAGGACTTGTTTGATGATCCAGTAATTCCGCTCATAGCCGTATGCCGGAATCCGGGCGATGGGCGTAACGGCCAGGTCCCCGGTCCGGTCCCGACGCCGGTCGATGAAGAACTGGAGCCAGACCCGGAGGGACTCGATGTCGAAGGGACCGTGCTCCATGTCGTATAAGACAAAGTCGAGGTCGGCCGAGGCGTAGAAGGCCGCCCCGTCCGGGCTTCGGTCCGTTGCCCAGACGCCGACGGCCGCCTGGCCGACCCGGAGTCGCCGAATGGTTTGATTCAAGGAAATGTCGTGCATACTTCCCTACTTCACGGCGTGACGACGGGGGAGGGGGTCAAAGAAGAAAGTCATTCCCAAAGGCCACGCCGGGGTCGACTTTATCACGCCCTCACGTCGCCACGAAACTTGGGAGATCATGCCCTTTAAAAACGTCGGGAAGATGGTGCCGGTTCGGGCTTGAAGAGTCAAAGCAGATCCCCGTCCCCATAACTTTGAACTCGTCTCAAAAGTCCCTGATCTCAGTGAGAGAGAAGCTCTGGATCAAGGCCCTCAGCCTACCCCCTCCCCCAGGGAGAGGGTTTTGAGATGAGTTCTTTGACAGCTCCGTGAAAACCCGTTAAATTGGAAGCAGAGCCTCCCGGAATGACCGGAGTCCTGTATGGCTTTTGTCAACTTTTCGACCCGCGAGATTTTGGTCAAGATCGTCTACTACGGCCCGGGATTGGGCGGGAAGACGACGTCGCTTCAATACATCTACAATTCCCTCCCGGGAACCCACCGGGGCAAGATGATCTCCCTGGCGACGGACGAAGACCGTACGATCTACTTTGACTTTCTGCCCGTCTACCTTGGAAAGCTTCAGGGTTTTACGGTCCGACTCCAGCTCTATACCGTGCCGGGCCAGGTCCGGTACAATCAGACCCGCCGTCTCGTCCTGAAGGGCGTCGACGGGGTCGTCTTCGTGGCCGACCTCCAGCGGCATCGGAAGTTTTCTAACATCGAGAGTTACCAGAACCTGGAAGAGAACCTGGCTTACTACGGCCTTCAACTGGCTCAGCTCCCCCATGTCATTCAATACAACAAGATCGACCTGCCGAACATCATGCCCGTCGAGGAGCTGAACGAGACGCTGAACAAGTACCAGGCGCCGTACTTCCGGACTTGCGCCACGACGGGAGAGGGCATCTTGGATGCCCTGACGACGATCTCGAAGATGGTCTTTGACGACTTGCGGAAGCGGGGCTTGCGGGACATGTCGAAGCCGCCGACACCCGAAGTGGCCGAACGGCCTGAAGAAAAGCGGCCGGCCGTCCCGGTCGAGGTCGTGGACGTCACGACGGCCGGTGCGGAGGCCCTGCCGCCGACCCCTTCACTGGCGGAGATCGCCCCTGAGGAAATCGAGGTCACCGACGACGAGCTGGCCGTCATCGAACCGGCGACGACGGCGACGTTCCCGTCCCCGGCGGGCCTACGTCCTTCGACACCCCCGGAGGAAGCCCTCGAGGCCGAGGACTTCAGCGCCCTGGAAGAATCCGAGGCCGAAGCTTTCCCGTCGGAATCCCTGACCCTTGAGTCCGCCGAGTCCGAGTCACCCCCGTCCTACCGGGGTGAAGAGACGGTCTTGATGCATGTCCCCTCTCGGGAAGACTGGAAAACCCGGGTCGGGGAGCCGCCTCGGCGGCCCTCGGAAGTCCCGACGACTCGGATCCCCTCGCCGCGTGTGGACTGGTGGTGGGCCGCCGTCCCGGAGGAAGTCCTTCCCCTTTGGCAAGACATCCAGTACGCTTGGCAGGACCAAGACCCGACGGCTTTTCGGATCAGCTTTCAGTCTCTCTACGAGTCCCTCTCGCACCTGGTCGGGGCATCCCCCGAGACGCTCTTACCCGAAGCCGTCCGCATGTTCTGGCCGATGGCCCGCCATTACGTCGAGACCCAGTCGATCTGGACGGAGGATTACACCCGTTGGGGCTGGCTCCTCCTCTGGGGCCTTGGTTGGGTCTACTGGTTGCGCCGCATCGCTGGCAGTCCGCCTCATTGAAGACGGTGCCACCGGCTTGGCCGTTCGGGAATTCGGCAATGCGGCAGTTCGGGAGTTCGGTGGGATGGGGGGAAGATGCAAACTCTATTATGATATTCATAAATATTCATCGACCTGACCGGGTGTTTGCCATCTCCCCCTGGAAGTTATCGAATAGCTTATCTGCTCACCTGCCTATTCCTCTGCGTGCTCTACGTCCCGGCAGTAAACAAACGCATGAGCCGAATTCCTGAACTGCCGGATTGCCGAATCTGCGGACCCGATACCGGCCACCGGAGGGGAGGATCTATGAGCCAGACCCGGATCCAAAGTCCAAATCTTCAGCGCCCCATCCCGCCGGGGCAAGTGTACGTCGATACCTTTCCGATTTACGACATCACGGCCCGTCGGCCCGTCTTTGACCCGGCGACCTGGCGATTTCGTATCTGGGGGGCTGTCGAACAACCTGTCCAGTGGACCTGGGACGACTTGCAACAGTTTCCGACCGTCGAGGTCGTCGCCGATTTTCACTGCGTGACTCGTTGGTCGAAGCGATCGCTGGTGTGGGAGGGCATCCCACTCGGGGCGATTTTAGAACGGGTCCAGCCCCGGCCAGACGTCGTCCAAGTCATGGCCTACAGCATGGAGGGCTACACGACCAACGTGCCCCTGACATATCTTTATCAAGAGGACAGTCTGCTGGCCTTTCGACTAAATGGTGAACCTCTGACACCGGAACACGGGGCACCCCTTCGGTTAGTCGTCCCCCAGTTGTATGCCTGGAAGAGCGCCAAGTACCTGTGCGGCCTCGAATTTCAGACGGACTGGACGCCGGGCTTTTGGGAACAACGGGGCTACCACTTGGTCGGCGACCCCTGGGAGGAACAGCGGTACTGGGAGCCTATCGAACGGGTCCGGGCATGGTGGCGCCGCGTTCGCGTCAGCCGTGTCGAACGCTGACGCAATACGACGGGATGCAAACCCGATGTGCGCGTTTCGGTAGCCCACTGGCCGTAGGGGATCTTCAGTTATTCCTTGACCACTGCCAATCTTGTCAGTAGTTCGGGAGTTCGGCAATTCGGCGATTTCACGACGAATTTCCCGAACTGCCGGATTCCCGAATTGCCGAAAAGAGGTCTTGCTTATGCTGGTCGAAGAAATGGAACGGACGTTCGAAACCCTTCGAGAGAAGTGGTCTGAACTGCGAG
>JAUQPV010000178.1 GCA_030550225.1 Acidobacteriota bacterium
GGGGTCGGCGGTGGCTTCGGGCCGGGGTCGTCCTGACCGCTCTGTACACACTGGGCTTCGCCGTCATGACGGACTGGATGTTCCTGCACGACACCCGGGCGCAGGCAACGGCTTGGGTCAAAAGCCTGCCAGCAGGCACCCGAGTGGCCGCTTTCCACTTAAAGTCGTACCTCCCGAGGTTTCCATCCGACCTCGTCTTGGAGATGTACGACACGTTCCATCCCTTGGCCGATTTCTGGCACCGGGCGGATAGTCCGACTTACGTCGTACTCAGTCAGTTCAGCTTCGCCCGTTTCTTCCTCGGCCCGACCCGGTCGCCTGAAGAGCAGGCGGCCCTGGCGCGCTTATTTCAGGAGCCCTACCCTTACCGACCATGTCGGGTCTTTTACCGACACCCGTGGGTCCGGCCGTCGCTCGAGTGGATGCTTCGACCCTACTCGTGGAAGAAAATCCTGGAGTGGCTTCCCCTGAATCCGGAGCCCGAGTTCGTCTCGCCGTCCATCGTCGTCTTCTGCCGACCGGTGACGCCGCCACCCCACCGGGAGGCCGTCGGCTACCCCCGGTAGAAGGCCCGGATGCAGTCCGCGACGTACCCGACGGCCGCCTCGGGTAATTCAGGATATATCGGCAGAGAGAGGATCTCCTGAACGATTTGTTCCGTGACGGACAAGTCCCGTCGGCTCAGGTGACGGTAGGCCGGCTGTTGATGAACGGCTTGGGGATAGTGGACCATCGTGCCGATGCCGTGTTCGGCCAGAAACGCCTGGAGACCGTCCCGGTCCGGGACTCGAATCACGAGGAGATGGTACACGGGCTCGGCGTCCGGCAGGACACCCTGAAACTGGACAGGCGTGTCCCGCAGGGATTCCCGGTACAGCCGGGCCAACGTCCGACGGCGCTCGTTCCACTCGTCCAGACGGGAAAGCTTGACCCGCAGGCAGGCGGCCTGGATTTCGTCCAGTCGAGAGTTCGTACCGGCCTGTTCGGAAATGAACCGTTGGCGCCATCCGTATTCTCGCAGGCGACGCAGGCGTTCGGCGACCGTCGGGTCGGCCGTCACGACCATGCCGCCGTCCCCGTAGCCGCCCAGGTTTTTCGTCGGGTAGAAGCTGAATACGCCCACGTGGCCGAGGGTCCCCACGCGCTGTCGACGGTAGCGGGCGCCGTGGGCCTGGCAGGCGTCCTCGATTAGATACAGGCCGTGGGCCTGACCAATCTCCAGCAGGGCATCCATGTCGGCGGGATTCCCATAAAGATGCACGGCGACGACGGCCCGTGTACGATCGGTGACGGCCGCCCGGACGGCCGCCGGGTCGATCGTCCAGGTCGCCGGGTCGACGTCGACGAGGACGGGGCGGGCACCCGAACGTTCGATACCGACGACAGTCGCCACGGCCGTATGGGAGACCGTGATGACCTCGTCGCCAGGGCCAACACCGAGGGCCTGGAGGGCCAAGGTCAGGCCGTCTGTGCCAGAAGCGACGCCGACGGCGTAGGGGACGCCCAGGTAGGCCGCAAATTCGGCCTCGAAGGCCTCGACCTCCGGACCTAAGATGAACCGGCCCCGTTCGAAGACCCGGTCCAAGGCGGCCCGAATCTCGGACTCGATCGTCCGGTACTGCGCCGTGAGGTCCAAAAACGGGACGTGCATGACTTGACTCGGGGTATGTCAAGACCCATGATGCAGGATGCAGGATGAGGGATGCAAGATAGAAGTCGGTTGGCCACTTATCGGGAGATAGTGCGGTGGGGCGCTCTTCACTGTTTGCTACTCGCCGTTCGCTTCATGAGGTGGAGCCATGGTCCTCGCCGAAGCCTGGATTCCTGAACTGAACCGCCGAGGAGACGTCGCCCGTCGATTCGTCCTCGAAGCCCTACTGATCCTGGGTGGGAGCCTCTTTACGGCCCTGATGGCCCAGGTCGCCATTCCGCTTCCCTTCACGCCGGTCCCGATCACGGGGCAGACGCTGGCCGTCTTGCTGATCGGGGCGACCCTCGGGGCACGGCGGGGGGCTCTCAGCATGGCGACTTATCTGGCCGAGGGTCTGGCGGGACTCCCCGTGTTCGCCGGCGGCACCGCCGGCATCGGCCGCCTGCTGGGTCCGACGGGGGGCTACCTCGTCGGCTTCGTCGTGGCGGCCTACGTCGTCGGCTGGCTGGCCGAGCGAGGCTGGGACCGGCGACCGGTGACGACCGCTGTGGCGATGGTCATCGGAAATGGCGTCATTTACGTCTTCGGCCTGCCTTGGCTGGCCCGATTCGTGGGACCCGCCCATGTCCTCCCGATGGGTTTGTTCCCGTTCATCCCGGGTGACTTCCTCAAGGTCCTCTTGGCGGCGGCCTTGCTCCCGAGCGCCTGGCAAATCATGCGGCGATAGACGGGTCAGTGCCGATGCGACGGACGACGGCGGTCGGATGGGTATTGGCCCTGATGGCGGTCCGGCCGGTAAGCCCTGACGTGCAAGACCTGCTGTCGCATACGTATACCGTCGGGGACAGCATCACGGCCGGTTGGATGCATGGGACGTGGATGGACCGCTTCGCGGCCTGTGCCTATCCGGTCCTGATCGCTCGGCAGGCGGGGCTTCAACCCTTCACCGAGTTCACGATGCCCCGGGTCTCCTTTCCGGGATGGCCCGGCTACAGCGGTCTGCGGACGTGGGTGCCTTATCCCGTGTGGGTCCAGTATCCGGGCATGGGCACGCTCGTCAATCCCGACGTGCCGCCGCCTCTCCATAATCTGGCCATCCCGGGCATGGCCGTCCGGGACTTGCTCCGAGGGGAAGACCCCTCGTTTCCCCCGTCCGTATGGGTCCTCCGGGGGGCCGGCTCGGTGGCCGACCAGCTTCGGCGGGCACCGGCCCGGCTCGTGATCGTCTGGATCGGGACGAACGACGCCGGCCTCCCCTTGGCCCTGGGGTACGTCGTCCCAGGCCTGACGCCGACGCCCGTCAGTGTCTACGAGGCGAGCCTGCGAGCCTTTATGGAGCGGGTTTATCGGCCGGAGGCCCGGTTTATCCTGATGACAGTCCCCGACCCGACGTGGACCCCCCGCTGTCACCTGATTCCACCCTACGTCCGGGACCCCCGCACGGGCCAACCTGTCCGGGACGTCCAGGGTCGACCCGTGCCCCTTATCGGACCCGACGGTCAATCCCTGGACTCCTCGACCTGTGTGATGGAGCAAGCGATCCCCTACCTACGAGCCGGCTACGGTATCCCTGCCGCTTATGGCGGCAACGGCCAGGGCTTGCCCCACTTTACCATCCTCGACCCAGACGAGCAGGCCTTCATCAACGCTCACGTCCGGGGGTACAACGAAGCGATCCGGCGCATCGCCGCCGAGCATCCAGAGAACGTCTTCGTATTTGACCTCTACGCTCTGTACGACCGCATCCGTGTCCAGGGCTATTCCATCGGCGGCGTTCGTATCGATTTTACCTATCCCCTCGGGGGCTTTTACGGCCACGACCCCTACCATCCGTCGCCCATCGGTCATGCCGTCATTGCCGAGGCGCTCATCCGGTTCCTGCGTCTGCGACTGGGTTATGACCTACCGTCGATCGACTTGCGTCGCTTCCTGACGGGTCAGGAATGCCCTTACCCGGGCGTCCCGACGCAGGGCCCGCAAGGCCCCACGCCGATGATGGACCGCTGGTCCGGACTGGCCCGGCGGCAGGACGGGACATAGGATGGAGGGCCATCCGGCAGTAAGGCAGGTGGACGTGAAAGGTAAGAAGGTAGAAATTTGTCGGACAAGAGTCCCCACGGACCGTCGTGCCTTCTCTATCCGCCGAATGGCCGAACTGCCCCACTGCCGCATTTCCTTACTGCCTACTCCTTGAGGCATGCCTATGTACATTGAGCAACCGACGGCAGACGGGTACTTTGGTCCCTTTGGCGGACGGTTCGTCCCCGAGATCCTGATCCCTGCCTTGGAGGAGCTGGAAGCCGCTTACGAGCGATGCCGGACAGACCCCGACTTCCAACGGGAGTTCCAAGACCTCTTGACGACCTACGCCGGACGTCCGACGCCCCTGTATTATGCCGAACGTTTGAGCCGGCATTTGGGGACCCGGATTTACCTAAAACGGGAAGACCTGCTCCACACAGGGGCCCATAAGATCAACAATACCCTGGGCCAGATCCTCCTGGCCCGGTCCATGAACAAGTCCCGCATCATCGCTGAGACGGGCGCCGGCCAGCACGGCGTCGCCACGGCGGCCGTGGCGGCCCGGATGGGCTTTCAGTGTTGCATTTACATGGGGGCCGTCGACGCCGAACGTCAACGATTGAACGTCTTCCGCATGAAGCTCATGGGCGCCGAGGTCCGCATCGTCGAGTCCGGGACCCAGACCCTGAAAGACGCCATCAACGAGGCCCTGCGGGACTGGGTTGCCTCCGTCCGGACGACCCACTATCTTCTGGGGTCCGTCGTCGGGCCCCATCCGTTTCCGATGATCGTCCGGGACTTCCAGAGTGTCATCGGGCGGGAGGTCCGTCAGCAAGTCCTCCTGGCCGAGGGACGGCTCCCGGACCTGCTGGTCGCCTGCGTCGGCGGGGGATCCAACGCCATCGGTCTGTTCTACCCCTTTTTAGACGACCCAGTCGACATGATTGGCGTTGAGGCCGGGGGACGGGGCCTCGAGACGGGTCAACATGCGGCGAGCATCCTGCGGGGGACGGAAGGCATCGTCCACGGCGCTCGGAGCCTCTTCCTGCAGGACGAAGACGGCCAAGTCTTGCCGACCCACTCGATCTCGGCAGGCCTCGACTACCCAGGCGTCGGCCCGGAACATGCATACTTGGCCCGGACGGGCCGCGTGCGGTATGAGGCCTGTACCGACGAGGAAGCCCTGGAGGGTTTCCGGCTCCTGGCCCGGCTGGAAGGCATCCTGCCGGCCCTCGAACCGGCCCATGCTATTGGCTTCCTGGCGGCCCACCCGGAAATCCGCCAGCGGTATCCCTGTATCGTCGTGAACCTCTCCGGCCGGGGGGATAAGGACCTCGATACCGTCCTGGGCGTATCCGAGGCAGGATAACCGAACCGTTCGGTTCGTGAAAACCTGTGGAGTTCAGTCATGGGGGGACGCTCCCTGCAACTCGTCGTGTACTACCCGTATGCCTTTCCGGACCCGCCGACCTCTCTGGACGTCTTGGAAACCCTCCTGGCCATGGGTGTCCCGACCATCGAGGTCGGCTATCCCTTTTCGGACCCCATCGCCGACGGGCCGACGATCCAAAAGGCCGTCGCCTGGGCTCTGCGCCATCGACCCCGACTGACCCAGCTCTTGGAGGATCTCGGCGGACTCCGGCGACGGTGGCCCGACCGGCGGTTTTACCTGATGACCTATTTGAATCCCCTCCACCGGATGGGCCTCGACCGAGCCGCCGCCGCCTCGGCCGAGGCCGGCCTGACGGGTTGGATCGTCCCGGACCTGCCCTTAGAAGAGGCGGGGCCCGTCGCCGCCCTCCTGGAAGATCAAGGACTGGACCTGGTCCTGTTGGCATCGAACAACCTGTCGGACGAACGTCTGGCGGCCGTCGCCCGGCGGTCCCGGGGCTTCGTATACGCCGTCTCGACCCTCGGCGTGACGGGCGCGCGGGATACCCTGGACCCCCTCCTGCGGTCGTTCCTCGAACGCCTCCGGGCCGTCAGCCCCGTGCCGGTCTATGTCGGCTTCGGCATCTCCAAACCAGACCACATCCGAGCCGTCGCCGACCTGTGCGATGGGGCCA
>JAUQPV010000179.1 GCA_030550225.1 Acidobacteriota bacterium
TGACATTCGCATCGAATGGCCGGCGTGGGCCCACCGGTCTTGGGGCGTTTTCGGAGGCCCCTGGGGCATCCGGGTCGACTACACGGTCGACGTACCGCCTACGACGGACGTACGCATCACGACTGGCTCGGGCGACGTCGAGGTCCGGGACGTGGACGGACCCGTCCGGGTCCGGACGGGGTCGGGGGACGTCCAAGTCCAGACTGTCCGGTCAGACGTCGAGGTCCGGACCGGCAGCGGCGACGTCCGCATCGAGGAAGTCCAAGGCGACATCGAGGTCCGGGCCGGAAGTGGCGACGTCCGCTTGGGGTCTGCCACCGGTCACGTGACTGTGCGGCTCGGGAGCGGCGACCTGACCGCCGACCGTGTCAAGGGTCCCGTCGAAGTGGCGACGGGAAGCGGCGATATCGCCCTGACCGACGTGGTCGGCGACGTCCGGGGCCGGGCCGGAAGCGGGGACATCGTCGTCCGGGCCTACCGACCTTTGACCGACCGAACTTGGGACTTGGCGACGGGGTCGGGTGACGTCGAGGTGACCCTTCCCGAGACGGCCCGCTTCGAGGTCGACGCCCGTACCCGAGCCGGCCGCGTAACGGTCGAATTCCCCTTGACGACGGTGTGGACGCAAGACCGACGGCATCTACGGGGTGTCGTCGGAAGCGCCGACCTGCACATCGAGGCCCGCGTGGGGAGCGGCTCCATCCGGATTCGTCGGACGCCCTGAATTGGGAATTCGGCAATCTGGCCGTCCGGGGATTCGGCCGTGGCCAGATATACGGGCCTGGACGGTAGGTCCGGGGGACCTCCCCGCCCCCTCCACCATGAATGCCGAATTGCCGAACTCCCGAACTGCCCAATTTTAGTGGACCCGCCCGAGGGGCCGGAGGTAGAAGTCCAGCTCCTCCCGGGAGAACCGGTAGGCGGCATTGCAGAAGCCGCACCGGACCTCGACGGTCGCTTCTTGCCGGAGGTCGTCGATGAGGGCCTGCCGGTCCATCGCCATTAAGACCTCCAGGGCCCGGCTCCGTCGGCACCGACAGCGGAAACGAAGCGGCCGGACCTCCAAGACCCGGGGACGGCCCCCCTCGAGAAGCTGATGTACCAGTTCGATGGGGTCCGGATGCCGCCAGAGCCAGTGACTGATCCCGCCCAAGGCCCGGATGCGCTCTGATAGCCGGTCCATGGCTGGCTCATCGGCGCCGGGCAGACGCTCGACCAGGCATCCCCCGGCGGCGATGACCCGGTCTCGTCGGATAAGGACCCCCAGCAAGACGGCCGAGTGGACCTGTTCGGACTGGAGAAGATAGTAGGCTAAATCCTGAGCGATCTCCCCACTGACGAGAGGCACCGTACTGGCGTACGGCTCACCCAAGCCCAGGTCTCGAAGGACGGTGAAATAGCCCCGACCGACGGCCCGGGCGACGTCCCACTTCCCATCGCGAGGCGGGAGGTCGACTTGGGGGTTCCGGACGTATCCCCGGACGTGGCCGATGCCATTACACTCGGCGACGACTTCCCGGAGGGGCCCGTCGCCGGTGATGTGGATTTGGACTCGCTGCTGGGCCGTCGGCTTGAGGTAAGCCGACAGGAGGGCCGACCCGACCATGGCCCGACCGAGGGAGGCGGTGGCGACCGGAGAGGTCGCCAGGCGTCGCCGGACGGTGTTAAGGAGAGAAGTCGCCGTGGCGACGACGAGCCGGACGTGCCAACGGTCATCGACGACCCGGAGGAGGCGTTGCCGCATGGTTGGGCCTCCGGGAGGGGGGACTTGGAGAGATAGGATAGCACCGGCGGCGGTCTCCGTCGATGCTATGATCATATCAAAAATAGACTAAACAATCGTAAATCAAGGTGTAGGTCCTACGAGTTGACGACCCCCTACATATGCCCCATACTGCATATTACTTTATCTATGTACCATTTTTGCCGTTTTTTATATATTTAAAATCTACTATTACGTATCTTTTTTTCAAACGGCTTTCCGTGAACATAAGAGGTCGATTGGCATATTTTTCCGGCATTGACTTCAAGGAGTTTCCCATGACATCAGCCAAAGGGGGGTGATTTCACAAGAAAATCCGCATCGGCCCTTGACAAACACCGTCCCAGGATTTATACTTGGGTTGAAAATATTCGACTCCCTCAAAGCCGCCCGTGGCAGAGCGACAATCTGCCACCCGGTGACGGTCCGTCACCGGTCAGAGGAGGTTCTCTATGGCGCGCAGAGCCCGAGGCGCGAAGGTCACGAAGGCCCATCTGGTGGACCGGGTGGCGCGGTTGGCGGGCCTGACCAAGACCCAGGCCCATCAGGCCATCGACGCCGTCATCAAGGCCATCCAGGACGCCTTGGCTGGCGGGTCGGCCGTGAATCTGGTGGGGTTCGGTTCCTTCATCGTCACTCAGCGGAAGGCCCGCAAGGGACGGAACCCCCGGACCGGGCGGCCGATGACCATCCCGGCCCGGACGGTCGTCCGCTTCCGTCCCGGACGGAAACTCCGGGAGGCCGTCGCTAAGTAAACGCTTTCCCTTTGGCCCCCCTTGTCCCCCTTTTAGACGGGCAGGCCCCCGCCCCCCGGGGGCCTGCTTCCAGTTTAGGCCGTCGTCCCTGGGGCGTCCAATCTCTGACCCCCGGATAGAGCGCGCTCTTGACCCTCTTGGGCCTTTTGGACTGACCCGTTTGCTGGCTTGCTTGTCCCACGCCGACCGTGTATATTAAGGCAAGGCGTTTTATGCTCTTTGCTCTATGTTCTTCGCCTTTGGCTAAGCCGGGCTTCGTCGTTCCCCGACCCCGGCCGATGGCTTGTCACTGATGATGATACGACCGGTCATTCGGAAGGAACGTTTATTCACGCCAGGGCCGACGCCGGTCCCGCCCTTCGTGACGGCGGCGATGGCGCGGGCGGCCGTCCTTCACCATCGGCATCCCGAGTTCCGGGAAATCTGGCAGAGGGTCTGCGAGGGTCTCCCGTCCCTTTGGGGCGTCTCCGAGCCGGTCGTCCTCCTGGCGGGTTCCGGCACGGCCGGGATGGAGGCGCTGGTCGCCAACCTCTTTGAGCCCGGTGAGAAGGTCCTCGTCGGTTCGATCGGCAAGTTTGGGGAGCGGTGGGTCGAGATCGCCCGTCAGCGGGGCCTCGACGTCGTCGTCGTCGAACGGCCTTACGGCTATGCCCTCTCGGCCGACCAGGTCGCGGCGGCCCTGGCGGCCCATCCGGATGCGACCGGTTTCCTCATGCAGGCCTGCGAGACCTCGACGGGTGTCGAGAACCCCTTGGGCTCGATGGCCGAGGTCTTTGCCGGTCGGTCGGTCCTGTGGGTCGTCGATGCCATCTCGGGGATGGGGACGATGCCCATCGAGGCGGCGGCCTGGGGGATCGACGGTCTTGTGACGGCGTCTCAGAAGGCCTGGATGCTTCCGCCCGGGCTGGCGATGGTCTACCTCAGTCCTCGGGCTTGGGAGAAGGCTCGGCGGGTCCGGACTCGGCCTTACTACCTGGACCTTGTCCGTCTCCGGGGGGCCCAAGAGGAGGGGGACTCGGCCTTTACGCCGGCCATCCCCCTTGTCATCGCCCTGGGGGAGGTGATAGACTACATCCGCCGACTGGGAGGTTTAAAAAGTTTGATCCAAAATAGTCAGCAGTTGGCCGAATACTGTCGGCGCCGTTTAACCGAGGGCAGGTGGACGCTCTTTGCGAAGGAGCATCCCGCCAGTGCCCTGACGGCCGTCGAGGTCCCGCCGGGCCTGGACGGCACCCTCTGGGTCCGAAAGCTTCGAGAGGACTACGGCCTGATCGTCGCCGGCGGCCAAGGTTCCTTGAAAGGCCGTATCTTCCGGGTCTCCCACATGGGCTACGTGGACCTGGCCGACGTAGCGGGTCTGATGGCCTGCCTCGAAGAAGCCTACCGGTCCCTCGTGCACGGGTGAGGCCGAGAGAGGAGGAGGGATGGCGCGGCGGTTGGGCGAGATGTTGCTGGAAGCCGGGTTGATCACCCGGGAACAGCTCGAGCGGGCCCTGGACCACCAGAAGGAGACGGGCAAGCGGATCGGCGTCTGCCTCGTCGAGTTGAACTTCATCACCGAAGAAGAGCTGGCCGACTTTCTCAGCAAGAAGCACGGTGTCCCGTCCATCAACCTGCGGCACTTCGAGATCGACGCAGCCGTGATCCGGCTGGTCCCGGCGGAGCTATGCCGGCGGTTTCTGCTGATCCCTGTCAGCAAGTCCGGTCCGACGCTGATGGTCGCCATGTCGGACCCGACGGACCTGGAGGCCATCACCCAGGTCGAGTTTGCGACCAACTACTCGGTCGAGCCCGTCGTCGCGCCCGAGACGATGATCTTAGAGGCGATTCGGAAATACTACGGGGGCGAACACGGGATCGACCTCCCCCGGACCCCGACGGGTGCCGCCGTAGGCCTCGCTGGGGAACCCAGCTTCGAGGAGCTGATCGACGCCGAGTTGGGCGACGAGGCCATCGAGGAGCTGGCCGAGGACATCTCGTTGGACCCCGAGTCCCTCATGAAGGCCGCCGAGGAGCGGCCCATCATCCGCCTCGTCAACAAGATCATCTACGAGGCCGTTCGGCAGGAGGCCAGCGACATCCACATCGAGCCTTACGAGAAGGAAATGCGGGTCCGATACCGCATCGACGGGGTCCTCCACCCCATCTTCAGCCCGCCCATCAAGCTGCGGGACGCCATCGTGTCCCGCATCAAGGTCATGTCCCGCTTGGACATCGCCGAGAAGCGGCTTCCCCAGGACGGTCGGATCAAGATGCGGCTACGGGTCGAGGGCCGGATGAAGACGCTGGACTTCCGGGTCTCGGTCCTGCCGACGATCTGGGGCGAGAAGGTCGTCATCCGGATCCTGGACCCCGAGCGGCTGTTTTTGGACATGACGAAGCTGGGCTTCGAGCCCGAGTCGCTGGAGCGCTTCGAACGGGCCATCACGAAGCCCTGGGGGATGATCCTCGTGACGGGGCCGACCGGAAGCGGCAAGACGAACACCCTGTACTCGGCCATCTCCCGTCTCAACACGACCGAGGTTAACATCCTGACGGCCGAGGACCCCGTCGAGTTCAACCTCTTCGGGATTAATCAGCTTCAGGTCAACGAGGCCATCGGCCTGACCTTTGCGGCGGCCCTGCGGTCCTTCTTACGGCAGGACCCGAACATCATCCTGGTCGGGGAGATTCGCGACTTTGAGACGGCCGAGATCGCCATCAAGGCGGCCCTGACGGGTCACCTGGTCCTCTCGACCCTGCACACGAACGACGCCCCGAGCACGGTCACCCGGCTGATGAACATGGGCATCGAGCCCTTCTTGGTCGCCACGTCCGTTCATCTCATCCAGGCCCAGCGACTCGTCCGCCGGATCTGCCAGGAGTGTAAGGAGGAGGTCAAGGTCCCGACGCAGACCCTCATCGAGGTCGGCTTTACGCCCGAGGAGGCGAAGTCGGTCAAGATCTACAAGGGCCGGGGATGTAGCCGTTGCAACAACACGGGGTACCGGGGCCGCATCGGCCTGTTCGAGGTCCTGGAGTTCGACGACGACATCCGGGACATGGTCCTGTCGGGGGCCTCGGCCCTTGAAATCCGACGGGTCGCCATCGAGAAGGGGATGATCACCTTACGCCGGAGCGGCCTCATCAAGGTTATGAACGGCATCACGACCATCGAGGAAGTCTTACGGGAGACGGTGAAGTAGGGAATCCGGTAGTTGGGCAGATAGGCAGAT
>JAUQPV010000180.1 GCA_030550225.1 Acidobacteriota bacterium
AAGCCTCGACGGGCTGTTCCATCCGCGCTCGCACGCGGGCGGCAAACTCCGCAAACAACTGACGTGCCACGTCCTCGATCATCCCCCGACCGAACTGGACGACCCGCCCCGCCAGGTCCACCTCTGTGTCGACGACGACCTCAGCGCCTCCGTCGGGAAGTGGCCGGACCTGGCTGAACATCGTCATGCGGGCCGAGCCCGCCCCGCCCGTCTCCCGGCCCTCGCCGACCATGCGGACCCGGTGGACTGCTTCGTCCAACTCCTCCAGGTGGACCCGACCGGCATAGGCGACCGTGATGGGACCCAGACGGACTTTCACGTTCCCCCGAAAGGTCCGTTCGTCCTGGACCTCGACGAGCTCAGCGCCGGGCATGCAGGTCACGACCTGATGAGGGTCTGTCAGAAACCGCCACACCCGATCGACCGACGCTTGGACCCGGAAAGACTCTTGGAACTTGATCGGCACCGTGCGGCCTCCACCCCAGAGGGCAATCGGGCAGTGCCGTACTGCCCTACGGATCCATCACGTCCACGAACTTCTCCGGCGTCGCCTCGAAGGCCTCCTGGCAGTGAGCACAGCAGAAGATAAAGGTCTGGCCTCCATACTCGGACCGATATCGAGCCTCGGCGACCGAGACGGTCATCCCGCAGACGGGGTCGACGGCTTCCGCCGGGGCAGGCACGGTCATGGTCGGCACGGGGACCGTCCGGGCGACTCGGGACCGTCGGAACTTCACGATTTCGGCCAAGATGCTTAGGGCAATCTCCGCCGGCGTGACGCTTCCGATGTCGAGACCTGCCGGGCTCCAGACCCGCCGGAGGTCCATCTCGGGGACGCCGTGCCGGGCCAGGTAGGCCAAGACCGTCGCGGCCTTGCGCTGGCTGGCTACAAATCCGACGTAAGCCGCCGGACTCCGGACGGCCGCCTCGAGGGCCGCCTCGTCGTCATTCCCCATCGTGGCGACGACGACGGCATCGCCCGCCCGGACGTATCCAGCGAGGGCCGACCATCCCGGTAGGACTTCGTCGGCCTCGGGGAAGGCGTCCGGCGAGGCCCCCGGACCGACGACCGTCACCCGAAAGTCTAACAGGGCCCCTAAAGCGGCCAAAGCCTGGGCGACGGGCGTCTGCCCGAGGATGATCAGGGCCGGTCGGGGGAGGACCGGTTCCAGGCTGATGGCCAGTCCACCCTGGCCGGCACAAGCCATCGAGTGGACGCCCACGTCCTTCCAGCCCTCGACCCGCAGGTCCTCGGCCGACACATAGATGAGGCGAGCTTGGCCCGTCTCTAAGGCCCGGCGGGCCTCCCGGACGACGATGTCCCGCACACAGCCGCCCCCGACCCAGCCGTCGACCGTGCCATCAGGGTGCACGATGGCCTTGGCCCCCGGCTTGGCCGACTGGGGCGCCTGGTAAGCGACGACGGTGGCGACGACGAAGGGTCGCCCGCTCGCCCGTAAGGCGGCGACCCGCTCCCACAGGTCTGCGTTCATAGCCGGCTGTCCATCCGCCTTATTACCCTACTGCCCCGTTCAACTCATTCGGTGATGCCCCGTTCTCGCAGGATCTGCCACACCTTATATGGCGTGATAGGGATGTCGATATGCCGGACCCCCAGGTGCCACAAGGCGTCCACGACGGCGTTGACGACGGCCGCCGGCGCCCCGACGGTCGCCGATTCCCCGACGCCCTTGGCCCCGAGCGGATGGTGGGGGGAGGGCGTAACCGTGCGGTACGTCTCCCACCGGGGCGTCTCCATCGCTGTCGGCATCAGGTACTCCATGAAACTACCTCCGATGATGGTCCCGTTCTCGTCGTATCGGATCTCCTCATAGAGGGCCGGCGCCAAGCCCATCGTCAGGCCCCCGTGGATCTGGCCCTCGACGATCATCGGGTTGATGACGTTGCCGCAGTCGTCGACGGCGACGAAGCGGCGCACATGGACCTCACCCGTGCCCTTGTCGATGTCTACGACGCAGATGTAGCTCCCGAAGGGAAACGTCAGGTTCGGCGGGTCGTAGTAGTGGACGGCCTCAAGGCCGGCTTCCAGGTCCGGCGGCGGGTTCGTGTAAGCCGCAAAGGCAATCTCTTGGATCGTCTTGAACCGGTCAGGCGAACCCTTTACATAGAACCGGCCCGGCTCCCAGATGAGGTCGTCCTCGTGGACTTCCAGGAGATGGGCGGCGATCTTCCGGGCCTTTTCCCGAATTTTCTGAGCGGCCTTCGCACAGGCGGCTCCGGCCGTCGGCGTCGAACGGCTGGCGTAAGTCCCCAACCCGTAGGGGCACGTGTCCGTATCGCCTTCCTCGACGGTGATGTCGGCGACGGGGATGCCCAGCTCCTCGGCGATGATCTGGGCGTAGGTCGTCTCGTGGCCCTGGCCCTGATGGCGGGTCCCAAATCGGGCGATGACCTTCCCCGTCGGGTGGATGCGAATTTCGGCGCTGTCGAACATCTTGAGGCCCAGGATGTCAAAATGCTTGGCCGGGCCGGCGCCGACGATCTCGACGAAGCTCGAGATGCCGATACCCATCAGCTCGCCCCGCTGACGGCGCTCCGCCTGCTCCTTCCGGAGGTCCCAGTAGCCGATCTTCTCCATCGCCAGACGCAGGGCCTGGGCGTAATTGCCGCTGTCGTACTCCCAGCCGAGGGCCGACTTGTAGGGGAACTGTTCGGGCCGGATGAAGTTCTTGAGTCGGAATTCGGCCGGATCCATCCCGATCTCGTGGGCCATGATGTCGGCCAGGCGTTCGATGGTGTAGACGGCCTCCGTCACGCGGAAAGAGCACCGGTAGGCGATCCCGCCAGGCGGCTTGTTCGTATAGACGCCGTCGACCGTCACGTGGGCGGCCTGAAAGTCATAGGCGCCCGTGCAGATGTGGAACAGGCCGGCCGGGAACTTGGAGGGGTTCGCCTGGTTGTTCGTGTACCCGAGGTCGGAGATCGTGTGGATGCGGAGGGCCGTTAGGGTCCCGTCCTTCTTGGCCGCCAGCTCGCCCGTGATGTGGTAGTCCCGAGCGAAAGCATCGGCCGTCAGGTTTTCGGTCCGGTCCTCGACCCACTTGACGGGCCGGCCGGTCAGGATGGAGGCGACCGTCGCCAAGACGTAGCCGGGGTAGACGTAAACTTTGCCGCCGAAGCCGCCGCCGATGTCCGGCGAGATGATGCGGATCTTGTGCTCCGGCAGGCCGGTCACGAGGGCGTAAGCCGTACGCACGACGTGAGGCGCCTGAGTCGTCATCCAGATGGTCAGCTTGCCCGTCGTGCGGTCCAAGTGGGCGACGCAACCGCAGGTCTCGATAGACGCCACATGAATGCGGGGGATGTAGATCTCTTGGCGGATCGTCACGTCGGCCTCGGCGAACAGCCGGTCCGTCGCCTCTCGGTCGCCGACCTCCCAGTGAAAGCAATGGTTGCTGGCGACCTCCCGGTCGGTCCGGAGGATGGGGGCGTCCGGGGCCAGGGCCTTCCGGGGGTCGACGACGACGGGCAGGGGCTCATACTCGACATCCACGGCCGTCACGGCGTCGGCGGCGATGTACCGGTCAGTGGCGACGACGGCGGCGACCTCTTGGCCGTAAAACATGACCTTCTCGGTCGGCAGGACCATCACGCGGTCGTCGCCCATCAGGCCGGGGATCCAGTGGAGGTTGTGCTGGGCCAGGTCCTGGCCCGTGATGACGGCGACGACGCCGGGCATGGCCAGGGCCCGGGAGGCGTCGATCTTCACGATGCGAGCGTGGGCGTACGGACTCCGGACGATGTCCAGGTAGAGCATGCCCGGGAGCTTGATGTCGTCCACGTATGTACCCTTCCCGCGGATCAGGCGCTCGTCCTCCCGACGCTTGACGGGATGACCCATTCCCCCGATTTCGGGGCTCGTCCGGGGTTGCTGCATACGACACCTCCGTGACGGGTCGTCATTGGGGTGGATGGAGTTTCCGGGCGGCGTACTGAATGGCCTTGACGATGTTGACGTAGCCCGTACACCGGCAGAGATTGCCCGAGATGGCGAACCGGATATCCTCTTCCGTCGGGTTCGGATTCTGCTGGAGCAGGGCGTAGGCCGACATCATCATCCCGGGCGTGCAGAAGCCGCATTGGAGGCCGTGTTCTTCCCGGAAGCCCTCCTGAATCGGGTGGAGCTGACCGTCCCGTTCGAGGCCTTCGACGGTCAGGACCTCCCCGCCGTCGGCTTGGACGGCCAGGACCGTGCAGGACTTGACGGGTTCACCGTTCAGGAGGACCGTGCAGGCGCCGCAGTGCGTCGTGTCACAGCCGATGTGGGTCCCCGTCAGCCCCAGGACGTCCCGGATCAGATGGACCAGCAAGAGGCGGGGCTCCACCTGGGCCGTGTATTCGACCCCGTTGACCTTCAGACGGATGTCATGCAGGGCCATCGATCAGCCTCCATAGGTCTTAGCCGAGGTTCTGGCGGGCTCGCTCCAGGGCCTTCTGGAGGGCCCGGAACGTCAAGACCCGCACGAGGTCTTTCTTGTAGTCCGCCGAGCCCCGATGGTCTGACCGGGGCTGGGCCGCCTCCATCGCCCGACGGGCGGCGTCCCGGAGGGCCGCCTCCTCCAAACGGGTCCCGACGAGGACGGCCTCGGCTTCCCGGGCCTTGAGGGCCATCGGGCCGACGTTGGTCAGGCCGATGCCGGCCTTCCGGCAGACGCCGTTTTCGTCCAATTCGACGTAGGCGGCGACGGCGGCGATGGCGTAGTCGCCGACCTTCCGTTCCAACTTCAAGTAGGCCCCGCCGCTCCGGGGCGGCGGGGCCGGGACCCGAAGCTCGACGACGATCTCGTCCGGCGCTAGGGCCGTCGTGAATAGGCCCCGGAAGAAGTCGGTGATGGGGATGACCCGCTCGCCCTTCGGTCCCCGGGCTACGACCTCAGCCCCCAGAGCCAGCAGGGTCGCCGGATGGTCGTTGCCCGGGTCGGCATGGGCAACGTTGCCGCAGACGGTCGCTCGGGTCCGGACGAGGGGGTCGGCGACGACGACGGACGTGTCATGGAGGATAGGGTACTTCTGCCGGATCAGGTCCGATGCCTCCAGGTGGCGCTCCCGGACGAGGGCCCCGATGCGAAGCCAGCCCCCTTCCTCCCTCAGGTAGTCCAGGTCCGGGATGCGGTTGATGTCTACGACGTAGGAGGGACCGGCCAGTCGTTGCTTCATCAGGGGAATCAGGCTCTGACCCCCGGAGAGGACCTTGGCATCCGGCGCCCGCTCCGCCAGGATGGCGATGGCCTCGTCCAGCCGACGAGGCGCAAAGTACTCAAACTGCGGGGGGATCATGGTCTTCCTCCAGGTGAGGGTCGATGAGAAACCTGTGTGAAGACGTTGCCAGACCGACGGCCTGCCGGCGACCGCCTGGCGCCAGCCCGACAGAAAGGCCGGACGCCGGCCCTGTCGCCAGAGGTTCAGCCACCCCGTCGGACGGGTCGGGCGAGCCGTCCGCCCGGCGGGACCCCAACGGGCGTCGGCACAGTCGGTGCAGACGGCCGGGCCTTCATGAAGGGTGCCCCAACGAAAGTCGACCCCGTCCGCACCCGGCCCCTCAAGGACGAGGCCGCTGAAATGGTCGATCGGTCGAATCCGCTGACAGAGAAAGCACAGAAACGACGAACCCTGCCGCCGTTCGTAGTGGTACCGATTCCGACAGCGGGGACCGCAGAAGCGGGCTCGGTCCTGCCGGCGCGGGTCGGGGATGAACCAAGTTCCGCACAAAT
>JAUQPV010000181.1:0-2288 GCA_030550225.1 Acidobacteriota bacterium
TGCGCTTGTGCGGCCGGGTGCCCGTCCTGCATCGGCCCTCGGCCGGCCGTCGGGGCCGACGTCAAGCGGCTGGCCCTCCAAGTCCTGAAGGGGCTGGCGGGAGTGGATGAGGAAAAAGGGGAAATAGGGGTTGCTTTGCCGTCAGGGACGCCGGGTTAGGGGCGACCCGCCGGTCGCCCCTACGGCGATAGATGACGATGTGTCCCGGAACGGCGTTCCCAAGAGGTGTATCTACCCTTCGAAGACTTCACCGGGGAATCGGGTCGGCTCACAAGCGCTGGGCGACCTCGTGGCGGCGCCAGTAGACATTCAGGACGAGGCCGACCGAGCTCAGGCAGAACAGCAGGAAGGACCCCCCATAGCTGACCAAGGGGAGCGGCAGGCCCGTCACCGGGAACCACCCGATGGCCATCCCGGCGTTGACCCCAAAGTGGAAGACCCAGAAGGCCAGGACCAGGGCGATGATCATCTGCCCTGCCGGGTCGGGCGTCCGTCCGGCCAGGGTAAACCACCGGGCGAATAGGGCCATGAACAGCAAGAACACGAGGACGATGCCGACGAAGCCCCACTCTTCCCCGAAGGATGCCAGGACAAAGTCCGTGTGCCGTTGGGGGACGAACCCGAGTTGGGCCTGCGACCCCTGGCGGAACCCCTTTCCCCAAAAGCCGCCGGAGCCTAAGGCGATCTTGGACTGGAGGACCTGATAGCCAATCCCCCGGGGGTCGACGGCCTCCGACTTCAGGAAAGTCAGGACCCGGGCCTTCTGGTAAGGCTTCAGCATGGACCATCCGACAGGCATGGCCATCACGCCGACCAAGCCCAGGATGAGCCAGTAGTGCCAGGGCATCCGGAGCAGGAACCACATCACGGCCAGGGGAAAAAAGAACGTGAGAGCCGTCCCGAAGTCGGGCTGGAGGAGGATCAGGCCGACGGGGAGGGCGGCGACGGCCGAGGTCGACAGGAAGTCCCGCAGGCCGAAGCGGTGGAGCCGCAGGCGTTCGGCATGGCGACCCCCGTAAATACGGGCCCACATCAGGATGACGGCCAACTTGGCCACTTCTGAGGGCTGAAGGCGAAAGGGACCGGCGACCAGCCAGCTTTTCGAGCCGGAGACAGCGTGCCCGAAGACCAGGGTCCCGACCAAGAGGGTCATCGAGCCGACGTAAAGCGTCGGTGCCCAAGCCAACCACTTTTCGTAAGATATCAGCCCGAAGGCGGCGCTGGCGAGGAGGCCCAGACCGATGGCCATCCACTGGCGGTATACGTAACGCCCACCCCGGGTATCGACGGTCGTACTGTAGATCGTCGCCAGGCCAATGGCCAGCAGGAGGATGACGATCAGCCACGTGACGGGGTCAAAATCCATCCACCGGGAGAGCCGCATGATTCGAACTCCGGGGCAGGCCGGCGGGGGTCGGGGGTCGGGGGAGGGACCGATAGCGCCGGAAGATCTCCCGGACCCGCGGGGCGGCGACCTCCCCGCCGTAGCCGCTGTGTTCCACGATGAGCGCAAAGGCCATCGGGTCATCCGGCCAGTCGACCCAGCCGACGAACCAGGCGTGGGTCTTGTATTTCTCCAAGAGCTCTTTCGGGACCTTCTCGGCGTCGGACAAGAGCTCGACCGTCCCGGTCTTCCCACAGATGGGTACATTCGGGTCCCGGGCGGCCCGGGCCGTCCCGGCCTGGACGACCTCACAGACGGCTTGATGCAGGAAATTCCAAACGGCGTCCGGGGCTTGCAGACGGTTGATGACCCGGGGCTCTCGACGGAGGACGACTCGGCCGTCCGGGCTCTCGATGGCCTGGACGACGTAAGGTTGATACTGGACGCCCCGATTCCACACCATCGCCATCACGTTGGCCTGCTGGAGGGGCGTCGCCAGGAAGGGGCCCTGACCGACGGCGACGGAGACGGTCTCGCCGGCGTACCAGGGTTCGCGACGGACCTTTTCCTTCCAGAGGGTCGTCGGGACCAGGCCGCCCTTCTCGAAGTACAGGTCGATGCCCGTCGGGACGCCGTAGCCAAAAGCGGCGGCATATCGGGCGATGACGTCGATGGGCGCTCGAGCGCCCAGGTGGTAGAAGTAAACGTCGCAGGAGTGAACGATGGCCGCATGGAGGTCGACGACGCCGTGGCCGGATGGCTTCCAGCACCGGAACACGTGATTGTACAGCCGGGCATACCCGGGACAGGCGACCGTGTGGGTAGGCGTCGTCCATCCTTCCAGGAGGCCCGCCACGGCCATGACGACCTTGAAGGTGCTCCCCGGCGGGTAAAGGGCCTGAAT
>JAUQPV010000181.1:2298-5676 GCA_030550225.1 Acidobacteriota bacterium
TGAATCGTCCGATTCTGGAGGGGGCGGGCCGGGTCCTCGACCAGGTGTTGCCACCGCTCAGGCCGGATGTAAGGTACGAATTCGTTCGGGTCAAAGGACGGCGTACTGACCATCGCCCGGACGGCGCCCGTGCGGGGGTCCAGGGCCACGAAGGCGGCCGATACGTCTTGCAGGACCTCATACGCGATCTGCTGGAGGTCGACGTCGACCGATAAGATGAGCCGATTGCCGGGTTGGGGCGAACGGCGGTAGGCCTTCAGTTCTTGAACCGGAATGTTCAGGCTGTTGACGACGTAGTAAGCCTGCCCAAATTCTCCCCGGAGGGCCGGCTCGTAGTACCGCTCGATGCCCATCTTACCGATGATGGCGTCGCCCGGGTAATCGGCGTAGAGACGCTGGGCTCGGTCCTCCGGGGCGAGCCAGCCCACGTAGCCCAGCAGGTGGGCCGTGACGGGGCCATAGGGGTACGTCCGACTGGGTCTCGTTTGGAGGACCAGGTCCGGGAATCGTTCTCGATAAAACTCAAAGCGGGCGATGTCCGCCGTGCGGAGGGGCCAATTCAACTGGGCCGGGTAATAGGCCGAGAGGCGCTGGACTCGAGCCATGAGGCCCGCTTGGTGGGCTTCCGGCCAGTCCAGGATGCGGAACAGCTCTGAGAACACCCGGCGGGGGTCGGCTTGCGGCCGACGGGGCTCCCAAACTAAGACCGAGGTGATCCCCGTGTCCGCCAAGACACGTTCGCGGCGGTCGACGATCACGCCGCGTGGGGGATGGAGCCGGACGACTTGGACCCGATTCGAATCGGCCAGTCCCAGATAATACGAGTGCTGAAGGACCTGAAGGCGCCAAAAGCCCAGGAGCAGGACCGACATCCCGACCAGGACCCCGGTCCGAAAGTGTCGGAGGGGCCGTTCAAACGGCGTGGGTTGAATAGGCTTCATAATGCGCCCGCTCCCACCAGAAAAAGGCCAGCCGAACCCACAGGACGTTGACGGCCCCGTCGACGAGGGCCCATACGGGGTCCGGGCGGAAGGAGAGGCCCAGCAGACGGGTCAGGAGAAATAGGGCCCCGTACTGGAAGGCCAGCAGACAACTGACCCCCCCTACGGACCCTACCCAGGTCGGAAAGTTAAACAAGAAACGGAGATATGCGATCAACAGGGCCTCCGTGCCCCAAACCAGGCCGTAGAGGCCCAGGAGTTGGCCCATCAGGATGTCTTGCGCCAGGCCCCAGGCGGCGCCCAGCCAGAAGATCACACCCGGTGCCACCCAGTGAGACTCGAAGACCAGCCAAGGCCGGATCAGGTCCACTTGGAGCCACGGGTGGAATCCCAGGGCCAGGGGGCCCACGCCGCCGTACCACAGTATACATAAGGCCAAAGCGACCCATCGAAGGAACGCAGGTCGCCAGACCCAGGCTTTCCATCTCATGGGGGCGTCACTCCCACGACGTCTACGATCACCCAAGAGACCTGCGACGGAACCACGGCCGGCCGGACCTCATAGAGGACCTCCCCCGTATCGGACGTACGACTGGCTTCGACCCATCCGACCCGTAGACCGGCCGGCAAGACGCCCTCGATGCCGCTTGTGTAGACCGGACTCCCGGGGGGGACGACTGAACCCTGGGGGACATACCGGAGGAGTACGCGAGATACGTTCCCCTGGCCGTACAAGACGCCCATCGGCCCGTCAGTCCCGACCCGGGCCCCACATCGAAAGAAGGGATGGCTCACGAGACGGACCTGACTCGTCGTTGAACCGACCGACTCGACATACCCGACCAGGCCGTCCGGCGTCGAAACAGCCGCATACTGATGGACGCCGTGCCGGCTTCCCCGGTCGATGACGATCCGGTGCCATCGAATCGCATGGACGTCGGGCAAGACGACTCGGGCCCAAAGGCTCGACGGACGCCGCGCCTGCCACCGTTCATACAGGGGTTTCAGCAGGGCCATCTCCTGCAAGACCTCCTCGTACTGGCGCTCCATCTGCTGGTACCGGAAGACTTCAGCTCGAAGGCGGCGATTCTCCTCAGCCAACTCGTTCATCGTCCGCCAGCGGTCCCGCCAGTCCTGGACCTGTCGGTATACACGCTCATACTCATGGAGCACGGGAGCCCAGACCCACTGTTGGACGAGGAATCCCAGCGAGATGCCCCGTTGATTCAGGACCTGCACCGATAACAGGGCCCAACAGACGGCCATCCATAGGAGCCACTGTCGGAACAGCCACCGACGCGAAACGATCGGCCCCAGGTTCGCCATAATGGGTTCCGGGGACTCGGCAGTTCGGGAGTCCGGCAATTCGGCAGTTCGGGGATGACGGCGTCCGGCCCAAATCCCCTGAAGCACTCACCATCATGCGGTGGCCTGAGCCACGGTACACTTCATCACGGCGTCTGGACTCAGCGCTTTCGGGAAAGGCACTAAACGCCCCGGGGGTTGCTACTTTGCTCCGGACCGGCGGCACCCCGAGGAGTCACCATCGTCCCTCTATCCCCAGGCTACCGAACTCCCGAATTGCCGAGTTCCCGAACTGCCGAGATGCCGAACTCCCAGATTCCCGAATCATTGATTAGGCCGTGGTCGCCACCTTCCGAAGGAGTTCCATGTTGTCCAAGATCTTGACGACCCCATAGGCGACCGACAGGAGGGGATCTTCGGCGATCGTCACGGGCAGGCCCGTCTCGTTCCGGAGTCGGACGTCCAGCTTGTCCAGGAGGGCGCCCCCGCCCGTCAGGACGATCCCCCGGTCGACGATGTCGGCGGCCAGCTCAGGCGGCGTCCGCTCCAGGGCCTCCCGGACCAAGTCCACGATAGCGCTGACGGTGTCGGCCAAGGCCTCCCGGACCTCCTCGGACCGGATCAGCACGGTCCGAGGGATACCCTCGATCAGACAACGGCCCTTGATCTCCATGCTCTTTTCTTCGTCCTTCGGGGCGGCGGAACCCAACTGGATCTTGACCTGTTCGGCTGTCCGCTCCCCAATCAGCAGATTATACTTGCGCTTGACATACATGATGATGGCCTCGTCCATCTCGTGGCCGGCCACCCGGATCGACTTGCTGTACACGATGCCCGACATGGAGATGACGGCCACGTCGGTCGTACCGCCACCGATGTCGACGATCATGTTGCCCGAGGGTTCATCGATGGGAAGGCCCGCCCCGATAGCCGCCGCCATCGGCTCGTCGACCAAGTAAACCTCGGCGGCGTTGGCATTTAAGGCGGCCTGCCGGACGGCCCTTCGTTCGACCTGTGTGATCCCCGAGGGCACACCGATGACGATGCGGGGTCGCAAAAACCGGTGATGGTTCGTGGCCTGCCGGATGAAGTACTTCAACATCTGCTCCGTCACGTCAAAATCGGCGATCAC
>JAUQPV010000182.1 GCA_030550225.1 Acidobacteriota bacterium
GCTGGGCCGTCTGGCCCGGTGGCTTCGGCTGGCCGGTCTGGACGTGGCCTACGATCCCGCATGGGACGACGACCATCTCCTGCGGCTGGCCGTCCGGGAACGGCGGGTCCTCCTGACGCGAGACCGTCTGTTGTATCAGCGGGCCCGGCGGATGAACGTCCCGGCCCTCTTTGTGCAAGCTGAGCGGTTGACCGAGCAGTTCCCTGAAGTCTGTAGCGGTCTCGGCCTGGACCCCGACGGCCTCCCCTGGTTTGCCCGTTGCGCCGTCTGCAACGAGCCGATCCAGCCCGTCCGGCGGGACCTCGTGCGGCACGTCGTGCCCGAATACGTATGGCGCCACCACCGACGATTCTACCGGTGTCCCGCCTGCGACCGTATCTACTGGGCCGGCTCTCACTACCGCCGGATGATGGGTCTGCGGGCCCGATGGAGTGCGGCGAACAACGAGTAGCGAATGGCAAGCGGGGATGCAGTAGAGATGCGGTAGAGGAGATACAAGGGATGCAGTAGAGATGCGATAGGGATGTCATCGCACCCCATGTGTCCCTACCGCATCTCTATTGCATCACGACTGCATCCCTATCGCATCACTCCACCCGAGTGGAAAAATGACGTCATCCCGGCCTCACGCCGTCACGCCGTCACGCTCCTGGCGGGACGACTTCCGGGTCCTATATCGATACGTGCGACCCTACCGGTGGGCGATGGCCGGTCTGGTCCTCTTGATGGCCCTCGTCGGGGCGACCAACGCCGGAATGACGTATCTGATCCAGTGGATTATGGACACGCTGATCATCCGGCTCGACTTCCGGCGGCTCCCGACCCTGGCGGTGGCCGTCCTCTTGATTTACGCCGTCCGGGCCGTGGCGATGTATTACAGCACGGCCGTCAGCCGGACCATCGGGGCCCGGGTCGTCCACGACGTGCGTCGTCGTTTGTTCCTCCACGTCCTCGAACAGCCGACCCTGTTCTTCCGGCGGTTCCCCTCGGGCCAGCTCTCCAGCCGAATGACCCACGACGGGACGGTCCTCCAGCAGGGCGTCACCGAAGTCTTCACGGACGTCATCCTGGAGGGCTTTAAGGCCCTCGCCGTGGTGCTGTACATCTTCTGGCTGAATTGGCGGCTCGCCCTGGTCGCCCTGGTGGCCGTCCCCTTCCTCATCGTCCCCGTGGCCGTCATCGGCCATCGGCTCCGGCGGGTCACGGAGCAGTTTCACGGGGCCGTTGGGGACCTGACCCACGGCTTTTATCAAGTCCTGCAGGGCCTGCGGGTCGTCCAGGCTTACTGGGGGCAGGCGCGGGAGCGGCGGCAATTCGAGCAGAAGGCCGACGGCCTGCTTCAAATCCAGCGTCGGTGGGTCTTCTGGAATGCCCTCCACCCTCCCATCGTCGAGGTCTGTCTGGGCGTCGCCCTGTTCGGCCTGATCGTCTACGGGGCCTATCAAATCCGGCAGGGGGACCTCACGCCAGGCGGCTTCACGTCCTTCGTGGCGGCCATGCTGATGGTCTACACGCCCCTCCGCCGCTTGAGCAAGTTAAACGACCTCCTCCAGCAGACAGCCACGGCGGCCCACCGTATCGAGCAGGTCCTGCTTTATGACCTTCGGCTCCCCGAGGCGGTAGCCCCCGTGACTTTTCCAGTCGCCCGGGGCGAGCTCCGGTTCGAGGGCGTCGGGTTCTGGTACCCAGGCAAGTCGACGCCGGCCCTGGTCGACGTGAACCTCTCGGTCGCCGCCGGCGAGACGGTCGCCGTCATCGGTCCCAGCGGGGCCGGCAAGTCCACGCTGGCCCAGCTGATCCCGCGCCTGATGGACGTGACGGAGGGGGCCGTCTACCTGGACGGCCACGACGTCCGGACCCTGCGTTTACGGGAGCTCCGGACCCACGTCGGATGGGTCCCCCAGGAGGTCTTCCTCTTCGAGGACACGGTGTTCAACAACATCGCCTACGGCTGGCCGGAGGCGACCGAGGACGACGTCGTCCGGGCGGCCCGGCAGGCGAATGCCCACGAGTTCATCCAGCAACTCCCCGAGGGTTACCAGACGGTCATCGGCGGGGAGACGATAGGCCTGTCGGGCGGCCAGGCCCAGCGGATCGCCCTGGCGCGAGCCCTCGTGCGACGGCCTCGCGTGCTCGTCTTGGATGAGGTCACGTCGGCCCTCGACAGTGAGTCCGAGGCCCATATCCAGGCGGCCCTCGCCGAGCTGAAGGGGACCTGCACGATGATCATCATCGGCCATCGGTGGTCTATGCTCCGGCTGGCCGACCGCATCGTCGTGATGGACAAGGGCCGCATCGTCGACGAGGGGACCCACGACGAGCTCCTGCGGCGCTGTGCCCTCTACCGTCGCCTGTGGCGTCGCCAGGTCGTCGAGGCCAGCCGATAGAAGGCGAGCTCTGGGATCCGACTGCCCATCCGTCTATCTGCCGCTCTGTCAATGGACGCGCTTGACCTTGCGGTGGACGAAGTCCATCAGGACGTACTGGCCCAGGTTCATCGGCGTCGTGAAGTAGGCCTTCCCCCGGGCCAGTTGAGTGACCTTCTGGACGAAACGGACCAGGAGGGGGTCGTCGGTCAGCATGAAGGTGTTGATGACGATTCCGGCCTTCCGACAGCGGACGACTTCCTTGAGGGTCTCCTCGACGATCATGGGGTCCAGGCCATAAGGGTTCTTGTAAACGTGGCCGGAGGGGAGCGTGACGGCTGACGGCTTGCCGTCGGTGATCATGATGACCTGCCGCATCTCCTTCCGCTGGTTCAGCAGGATCCGGCGGGCCAGCCGGAGGCCCTCGCAGGTGTTCGTGTAAAAGGGGCCCACGCGGGCCTTCGCCAGGTCCCGGAGCTGGATCTCCTCGGCGCTGTCGTGGAACAGGACGCAGTGGAGAGAGTCACCGGGGAATTGGGTCCGAATCAGATGGGCCAGGGCGAGGGCGACTTTCTTGGCCGGCGTGAAGCGGTCCTCGCCGTACAGGATCATGCTGTGGGAACAATCCAGCATGAGGACGGTCGCACAGGAACTCTGGTATTCCCCCTGGAGGACGTGGAGGTCTTCATACCCGATTTCCAGGGGCAGGCGGGGGCCTTGCCGTTGGATGGCGTGCAGAAGCGTCTCGACGACATCCAGCTGGAGCGTGTCACCGAACTCGTAGGGCTTCGGCTCCGTGTAAGCCTCCTGGTTCGGCGTCAGGCGGACTGTCTCGTGGGCCCCAAAGCCGGCGTGGCCCGTCGCGTGGAGCAAGCCGCGAAGGCTCTTGTAACCCAAGAAGTCGATACTCTTATCAGTCAGCTCGAAGCGGACCTTATCGGGCTCCCGCGGCGAGTCCGGGTCCGGGACGCCCTCCGGGTGGAGGGCCGAGGCCCGTTCCGGGACGGTCGTGATGTAGCCCTCGGACTGAAGTCGCTCCATGACCTCTTGGACGAGCTGTTCGAGCTGTTCGGCCGTCGTACCCGGATAGCGCTGGAGCAAGCGTTCAAGGGTCTCCTCGTCCAGGACGCCACCCTGGAGGAGGGCGTCCAAGATGGCGTCATGCAGGTCTGCCAGCGTCTGGTCCGAGCGGCGGCGTCGGGAGAAGGGAAAGCCGGAAAACAGGAAGTAGTCCTCCAGGGCGCCCATCAGGTTTTGGAGGAGCTCCTCCAGGTCGAGTTCTCCGAGATACCGGGTATAACGGACACCGGCCATCGTTTCCCCCTTAGGATTGCGAATTGCGGATTTCGAATGGCGAATTGGAGAATGGCCCATGGGCGCATCTCTTAGGCCCCCTGCCTAAGGCCCCTGATGTCTAATCCACAATCCGCAATCCTAATTGACTCTCCTCGGCGGGCCGGCCGGCCGGGTCGGGACGTGGACCTCGGCCCGGGTGTAACCCCGTTCGGGATGGCGGCTGATGCGTTTATGGGCCCACAGGCCGTCAAGGATCAGCTCGGCGGCGCTGACCCGGACGGCGTCGGCGTATTGAGCCTTCTTGGCCAGGCGGTCGGCCTTTTCCAGGAGTTGGGGGACCCGCCGCAAGACCGGCAGGACGTGGGCCGTCGGCGCCCATTCGGGAATGATGAGCGTGCCGCCGGCCTCGAACCATTCGACGAGCTCTCGGAATTCGTCTTCTGTGTAGTATTGCCGGAAGACCTGGGCGATGGCCTGCCGGATCAGGGACTCGGCGATGGGCTCGGCGCCCTTGAGTTCACCCTCGTATTCGAGTTCCATCTTGCCCGTCATGGCCGGGATGGCCGCATAGACGTCGGCGATGCGGGGCACGACCCAGGGTTCACCCGACCGGTAGGCCCGCTGTTCGGCGTTACTGACGGCCAGTTCGAGGGCCGCAATGGGAAGCCGCTGGGAGACGCCGGACCGCTGGTCGATCCGGCCGTCCTTGCGGGCCTGGAAGGCGACCTCCTCGATGACCTCGAGGATGAACTCGGGGACCTCCAGGGGCCGGTCCGTCGGGCGTTGCCACCAGGCCTCTTGACGGGTGATAGCGATGCCCGTCCGTCGGTCCAGCGGATAGTGGGTCCGGATTTCGGCCCCGATGCGGTCCTTCAGGGGTGTGATGATCTTCCCCCGGGCCGTATAGTCCTCGGGGTTTGCCGTGAAAATCAGGAGGACGTCTAAGGGGAGCCGGACCGGAAAGCCCTTGATCTGGACGTCGCCCTCCTGCATGACGTTGAACAGGGCGACCTGGACCTTCGGGGCCAAGTCCGGGAGTTCATTCATCGCAAAGATGCCCCGGTGCGCGCGCGGCAGGAGGCCGAAGTGGATGACCAGCTCGTCGGCCAGGACGTGGCCCCCGCGGGCGGCCCGGATGGGGTCGATATCCCCGATGAGGTCGGCGACGGTCACGTCCGGCGTGGCCAGCTTTTCGACGTACCGCTGTTCCCGATGGATAAAAGCGATGGGCGTGTCGTCGCCGGCCTCCTGGACGAGCTGGCGGCACCGGCGACAGATGGGCCGGAGCGGATGGTCGTTGATCTCGCATCCCTCGATGACAGGGACCCATTCGTCCAGGAGGTGGACGATCTGCCGCATGATGCGGCTCTTGGCCTGGCCCCGCAGGCCCAGCAGGATGAAGTTCTGCTTCGCCAGGAGGGCGTTGACGATCTGGGGCAAGACCGTCTCGTCGTAGCCGTGGATGCCGGGGAAGAGGGGTTCGCCCGACCGCAGGCGGGCGATCGTGTTCTGTCGGATTTCGTCCTTCACGGAGGGGACCCGTTCCAGGTAAGCCGACCACGTCGGGTCCCTCCGCAGGTCACCCCGTGTACGGGCCGTCGGCGACATCGGGAACCTCGCAGGCTCGTCAAGCTATGGTCACGAGCGGTCGGTCGGCCCACACCCCCGAGGGCGGCATGGGATTGTCTAAAAATATAGCGTCCCCGCCCGTCCGTTGCAAACGGGGAAAAGCTGGGTGACTGTTCCAAAATCGGTGGATGAAAGGCCGGAAAAGCTCATCCCAGTGGGCTGCGGCTCGGACCCGGGTGTAGATTCCAAGAAAAACCGCTCCAGGCCTATATATCTGACCGATTCGCCCACCAAAAATGGAACAGTCACAAAGCTGGCCGCTTATCACTTTGAGGAGGTAGGGAGGTCGGTGGGTGGGCCGATGGGCAGACTGTCCATCGGCCGACTGCTCGACCTACTCCTCGTGGGACATCCAGGTGTAGCGGATCTCGGCCGT
>JAUQPV010000009.1 GCA_030550225.1 Acidobacteriota bacterium
GCGAACTTTTCGGACTCGGGCTTGACGCCGGCGATGACGGGGATGGCCAGGTCTTGTTCGATGAATTTTTTGTAAATCCCGAGGATTTTCAGGGCCTCGGCCTCGGCCTCCTCGTAAGTCGCATGGGCCGTGTGGCCCTCCTGCCACAGAAACTCCGTCGTCCGCAAAAACAGCCGCGTCCGCATTTCCCAGCGGACGACGTTGTTCCATTGGTTGATCCGAATCGGCAGGTCCCGATACGAGCGGACCCACTTGGCATACATGGCGTACATGATCGTCTCCGACGTCGGCCGAACGACGAGGGGCTCCTCCAGCTCCCGGTCGCCTGCCCGGGTCACGACGGCGACCTCGGGGGCGAAACCCTGGACGTGGGCCTTCTCCTTTTCCAGGAAGGACCAGGGGATGAACAGGGGGAAGTAGGCGTTGACGTGGCCCGTCTCTTTAAGGTAGCCGTCCAGGATTCGCTGGATATTCTCCCAGATGGCGTATCCATACGGCCGGATGACCATACAGCCCTTGACGGGCGCATAGTCGGCCAGCTCGGCCTTCAGGATGACGTCCGTATACCACTCCGAGAAGTCTTCGGACTTCCGGGTGATGAATTCAGGCATCGTCGTTCACCTCCGGGGTCGGCGACCCGTCCGGGACTTATTTTGGGATGCAGGACTCAAGATGCAAGAGCAGGACGCACCGGCCGCTTATCCCTTTTGGGGGAGGTAGGGAAATAGGGGATGGGGGGCTATTTGCCGTTCGCCCAGGGGGCCGCCGGCGTTCTCGTCGTCCGACGGCTGTGGTACAATTGCCCGAGGCGATGGCCCCACTGCTGACCTGCGGAGCGCCCATGCCTGTCGGCGGAGGCAAGAGACACCCGTGGGATTGGCCCAATCGAAGCGGGATGACCCTTCTGGAGCTGATCGTCACGGCGACGATTCTGGCCATTTTGGCCGGTCTGGCGATTCCCCTGGCCCAGGTCGTCGTCCAACGCCAGAAGGAGGCCGAACTGCGCCGGGCCCTCCGGATCTTGCGGACGGCCATCGACGAGTTCCATCGGGCCGTCGATCCCTCGGGTTTGCCGCCGGGGACCACCGTCACGGTCGACCCGCCTGTGATGGACCCCGACACGAAGTACCCGAAGGAATTGGAAGCCCTGACCGAATGGGTCACGGTAAAGACCACGGTCCCCGGTCAGGGGACCCGGGAGCAAAAATATCGCTTCCTCCGTCGGGTCCCTGAGGACCCCATGACCGGTTCCACGGAATGGGGCAAGCTCTGTATCGACCAGAAGCCGCCCCAGGCGGGAGAAGTGCCGCCGGCCTGGTGCGGTCGTCACGTCTACGACGTGTACACGAAGTCCTGTCGGCAGGCCCTGGACGGGAAGAGCCGCTACTGCGAGTGGTGAGAGGACGGGATGAGGAATGCAAAGGGCAAGATACAAGTCACAAGATGCAGGGTGGGTGCGACGGGTTTTACGCTTCTGGAGCTGATCGTCGTCCTGACGATCCTCGGCCTCCTGGTCGGCATCGCCCTGCCGGCGTACCGGCGGAGCGTTCAAAAGACCAAAGAGTCGGTCCTCAAAGAGAACTTGAACCGAATGCGGGACGTCATCAACCAGTATTACATCGACCGGCGAGGGGAGTGCCTCCAAAACGAGGAGGACCTCGTCCGTCTGGGATACCTTCGGGCGATCCCCAAGGACCCGATCACGCAACAAGCCACTTGGGACTGGGTCCGGGAGGCGGACCCCGACGACCCGAGTCGGATGTGTATCCGGGACGTCCGGAGCCTGGCTCCCGGCCGGGACTCCAACGGGGTCCCCTATAGCGAATACTGATGGGTCGGAGGGGCCCGGATGGCCCGGTCGGCAAGTCGGCAAGACCCCCGTCTCGTCGTCTTAGGTTCGGGCACCGGCGTGCCGGTCGGCGGCCGTCGGCCGGCGGGTCATCTCGTCCTGTATGCTGGTCGGGGCCTCTTGCTGGACCTGGGGCCGGGGGTCTGGCATGCGGCCAGCCGGTACGTCCGGTTCCAACGCATCGACTATGTCCTCCTCTCGCATCCCCATCTGGACCACTGCCTCGACACATTGACGCTCCTCTTCACGATGTCCCTCGTCCCCCGTCGGCGGCCCGGTCCGACGGTCATGGCTTCTCGGGAGACCCTCCGGCAGGTCGAGCAGTGGGTCCGGTCTACGCCGGGCCTGTCGATGGACCTCGTCCCGCTCCGGCCCCTCGACGCCGGCGAGCGGGTCCCCCTTTGGGACGGCGTGGGGCTAACGACCGGCACCGTCGCCCATGTGGCCGGGAGCCTGGCCTATCGGATCGATTTTCCTAATGGGGCCTCGCTGACCTATAGCGGGGATACGACCTGGTGTCTGACCCTCGTTCAGCTTGCGTACCGGACGACGGTCCTCCTCCTGGAGTGTGCCCACCGGGAGCCGTCCCGACCCCACCTGTGGCCTGAATCGGCGGCTACCCTGGCCCGGTGGGCCGAGGCCGAGCAGACCGTCCTGACGCATTTCTACCCGGACGCCCTGACGCCGGCATTCCGTCAGCATTGCCGGCGCTTCTTCTCGACCCCCTTTGTCCTGGCCCGGGACGGAGCGACCTATCCGATCCGGCGACGCCGACCGGTCGCCGAACAAGTGTCCTCGGTCCCGACCTATCTTTCCGACTCGTCCCCGCGCGGGAGAAAAGACCATAGGCCATAGAAGATCTATTTCGGAAGGTGAGTTGCCTTTTCCCAAGACGCGGCTTTTTGGTGACCCGTCGGGTCGGTAGTCTTTTAGTCCGTGGTCCCTTTCCCATAGCACCCAATCCCCAGGGCTCAAGCCATGGAGCCGACCGTCATCCGTTGGGCCATATTCGGTGGCTATTTTCTGCTGATGCTGGTCATCGGGGAGGTCGCGGCCCGACGGAAAGTCCGTTCCCTGGACGACTATCTGCTGGCCGGTCGTCAGCACGGCGTCTGGATCACGGCCGGGTCCCTGGCGGCGACGGCCATCGGGGCCGGGTCGACCCTCGGGGCGGCCGGCATCGCCTACTACGTGGGGCTGTCGGCCGGCTGGTACCTCTGGAGCGCCGGCGTGGGCCTGCTCCTGTTAGGTCTCACGCTCGGCCCGGTCCTCCGACAACGGGCCGTGTATACCGTCCCCGAATTCATCGCCCGACGGTACGGTCCGACGGCGGGCCGCCTGGCGACTGTCCTCGCCCTGGTCGGTCTGGTCCTCTTCCTGGGGGCCCAGCTCCTTGCCCTGGGGACGGTCGTGGCCCAGATGACGGGCTGGTCGGTCCAGATGGGTACCGTCCTGGCCGGCCTGGTCGTCATCGTGTATTCCGTCCGGGGCGGCATCTGGGCCGTCCACTGGACGGACAATGTCCAGTTGGCGTGGATCGTCTTTGGCCTTTTGGTACTTGCCGTCGTCGGGCTCCGGTCGGTCGGCGGCCTGGCGGCCCTCGACGGGCCGCCGGCGGCGCGCGGATTCGAAGAACTGGGCCCGGTTTGGCTGAATCCCCTGACCCGGCGACCCGTCTCTGGATGGGACGTCTTTGCCTTAGGCAGTACGGTCGTCGCCTGGGTCATTATGTCGACGACCTGGCACGTAACGATGCAGAGTACCGTCCAGCGGGTCCTGGCGACGCGGGACCCCGCCACGGCCCGGCGGGCTTGCGGAGTCGCCGCCCTGGTCTTGGTGCCCTTGGGCGCCTTGGTCGCCCTGGCGGGCATGGTGACCCGGCGGCTGTATCCGGGTCTTGCACCGACCGGGACCGTCGAGCAGATTCGGGCCCTCCCGGCCCTCGTCGAGGGCCTCTTAGACCCCGTCTTAGGGGGCGTCGTCTTGGCCGCCCTGGCGGCGGTCGTCATGTCGACCTGCGACAGCGTCCTCCTCGGGGCCGCCACGGTCGTCATCCGGGACCTGGCCGTCGGATGGGGGCGGAATGATCTCCAGGGGCTCCGTCGGTCCCGGGGCCTCACGGCTGTTCTGGGTGGGATCGCCGTCGGATGCGCCTTGGTCCTGCCGGGCCTCGTCCGGACTCTCGAGATGATCGCCGCCGTCTACTGTGTGTCCCTCTTCGTGCCGATGCTATTGGGCGTGTACTGGCGGCGGGCCACCCGGCAGGGGGCCATCGCCTCGATGGTCACGGGCGGCCTGGCTGGTCTCCTGTGGCGGGGCCTGGAGATGGAGGCCCTCACGGGCGTCCACATGCTGACGGTCGCCCTCCCGGCGAGCCTGGTGGCCGGCCTGGTGGGGTCCTTGGGAGGGGATCGGCGCTCATCCCGAGGCCTCCAGGGCGGAACGGACGGCGGCGACGATCCGTTCCGCCGACCGACGGGCGACTCGGGCTTGCTGAGACGTGTACCTTTAGCTGGGCACGGCGGGCGCCGGCAAGGCGTCAGGGTAGCGGGTCGGGATGTAATACTGGTCTAACAGGGATGCTTCCGCTTCCATCGAGCCCATGCTGGGGACCAGAGAAACACACTGCTTCAGGAGTTCAGCGACCGAGTGAGTGAAAGGCGGCCGGACTCGGCGGTCATAGAGGAGGGCCTTGAGGGCTTTCTCGGCGGCTTGCTGAGAATAAAAGCAGGCCGCCGCATAATGGCGTCCCCGAATGAGCGTCCGGACGACCCGGAGGTCGTTTTCCGCTTCTTGCAACCACCGCCGAGCTTCGACTTCATACAGCCTCATACAGGACGACGCCCTCCCGTTCGACCGTCTCGCCAAAGGGAAGTTGACGCATCCACGCCCATTCCTCGGGCGTGTAGACGATGACCTCCATCCGGACGCCTGCTCGTAAGATGAAGGGAACGACGTCTCCCAGCCGCTCGACGAAGGACCGGTCGGTCCGGGTGATGACCACCAGGTCGTAGTCGCTTCCCTCTTCCGCTTCCCCGCGGGCCCGGGACCCAAACAAGACGATCCGCTCGGCCCCGTAAGCCCGGAGGGCCTCGACGATACGGGGGATCGCCGGGTCCTGACGCCAATCGTACCGCACGGCCGGCTCCTATGCAGGCCGCAGGCGAGATGCCTACGCCCCCACAGGCGAGACGCCTACGCCCCCACAGGCGAGACGCCTACGCTCCGGGACGTCTGCGCTCCGTCAGGCGACGGCCGCCGCCCGGTGGTCGACGACCTGGAACGTGAAGCCCGCCTCGGGTGTATAGGCGACCTCGACGACGTCGCCCTCGTGGACCTCCCCCGCCAAGACCCGCCGAGCCAACTCGTCCTGGATGTACCGTTGAATCGTCCGCCGCAGGGGTCGGGCCCCGAAGGCCGGGTCGTACCCCAGCTCGACCAGCGCCCGGCGGGCCGCCTCCGTCAGGCGGACCTCGATCTTACGGGAGGCCAGGTACTCGTTGAGACGGGCGATTTGAATGTCCACGATCTGGGACAGCTGTTCCTCGCCGAGGGAACGGAAGATGATGACCTCGTCGATGCGGTTCAGGAATTCGGGCCGGAAGAAACTCCGGAGGGCCTGCGCGATACGTTCCCGGACCTCCTCCTCCCGGCCGGGGCCCATCTCCAGGATCCACTGGCTTCCCAAGTTCGACGTCATGATGATGACGGTGTTCGTGAAGTCGACCGTCCGGCCCTTGCCGTCCGTCAGCCGGCCGTCTTCGAGGATCTGGAGGAGGACGTTGAAGACGTCAGGATGAGCCTTCTCGACCTCGTCGAACAGGATGACCGAGTAGGGCCGCCGCCGGACGGCCTCCGTCAGTTGGCCGCCCTCCTCGTAGCCGACGTAGCCCGGCGGGGCCCCGATGAGACGGGCGACCGAATGCTTCTCCATGTACTCGGACATGTCGATACGGATCATGGCCTTTTCGTCGTCGAATAGGAACTCGGCCAGGGCGCGGGCCGTCTCGGTCTTGCCGACGCCCGTCGGTCCCAGGAACAGGAAGCTCCCGATAGGCCGATGAGGGTCCTGGAGGCCGGCCCGGGCCCGACGGATGGCGTTGGCGACCTTCTCGAGGGCCTCGTCTTGGCCGACGACCCGACGGCGGAGGCGTTCCTCCATGTGGAGGAGCTTCTCCCGCTCGCTCTCCAGTAGCTTCGCCACGGGGATGCCCGTCCACTTAGACACGACGAGGGCGACCTGCTCCTCGTCGACCTCCTCCCGGAGCAGGGGGTCGTCGCCTTGAGTTTCAACCAGCCGCTTCTGAGCTTCTTCGAGCTGACGTTGGACCTCCGGGATGTGACCGTAGCGGATCTGAGCCGCCCGTTCGAGGTCGCCCCGACGCTCGGCCTGCTGTTCGAGGAAGCGAAGCTCGTCGAGCCGGGCCTTGAGGTCCCGGATCTTCTGGATCTGGGTCTTTTCGGCCTGCCACTTGGCGTTCAGCCGGTCCATCCGCTCCTGGAGCTGGGCGAGCTCGGCCTCGAGCTTACGGAGGCGCTCCAGGGAATCAGGGTCCGTCTCCTTCTTGAGGGCCTGCCGCTCGATCTCGAGTTGCATGATCCGGCGTCGGACCTCGTCGATGGGGAGGGGCAGGCTGTCGATCTGCATCCGAAGCTGGGCGGCCGCCTCGTCGATGAGGTCGATGGCCTTGTCGGGCAGGAAGCGGTCGGCGATGTACCGATGCGACAGGACGGCGGCGGCGACGAGAGCCCCGTCCTTGATGCGGACGCCGTGATGGATCTCGTAGCGTTCCTTCAGACCCCGCAGGATGGCGATCGTCTCCTCGACGGAGGGCTCCCGAACATAGACGGGCTGAAACCGGCGCTCGAGGGCCGGGTCCTTCTCGATATGCTTGCGGTACTCGGTCAGGGTCGTCGCCCCGATGCACCGGAGAAGGCCCCGGGCCAACGGGGGCTTCAGCATGTTGGAGGCGTCGACGGCGCCCTCGGCCGCGCCGGCCCCGACGACTGTGTGGAGCTCGTCGATGAACAGGATGATGCGGCCCTCTGATTCGACGACCTCCTGGATGAGGGCCTTGAACCGCTCCTCGAACTCACCCCGGTACTTCGTCCCGGCGATGATGGCCCCCATGTCGAGCTGGAGAATCCGACGGTCTTTCAGGGGTTCTGGGACGTCGCCGTTGACGATCCGCTGGGCTAAACCCTCCACGATGGCCGTCTTGCCGACGCCCGGCTCGCCGACCAAGACGGGATTGTTCTTCGTCCGGCGGCTCAGGATTTGGATGACCCGCCGGATCTCCTCGTCCCGGCCGATGACAGGGTCGAGCTTGCCCTGGCGAGCCATCTCGGTCAAGTCGATCGTGAATCGCTCGAGGACCTGGTACTTCTCCTCGGCGTGGGGGTCCGTCGCCCGTTGGTGGCCCCGGACCTCCTGGAGGGCCCGCAGGACGGCGTCCCGCCGGAGCCGGAACTGGTCGAAGACCCGGCCGATGGCCCCGTCCCGGAGGGCCAGCAGGGCCAAAAACAGGTGCTCCGTGCTGACGTAGGCGTCGCCCATCTGCTGGGCCTCCCGCTCGGCCCCCTCCAGGACCTCCCGCAGACGGGGCGATACGTAGACGCCCGTCGTCCCGCCCTGGACCTTGGGCAACGTCTCCATCACCCGCTTCAACTCCCGGACCACCTGTTGGGGCGAGACATTCAGCTTCTGTAAGACGGCCGGGACGACGCCGTGGTCCTGCTCGACGAGGGCCTCGGCCAGGTGCTCGGGCTCCAACTGGGGATGCCCGTAGCGGATCGCCCGCTCTTGCGCCTCTTGAAGCGCCTCTTGCGCCTTATAGGTGAATTTGTCCAGCCGCATCGGAAGACCCTCAGTAAACAGAGCCGTTTAGTTCGGGAGGACGGTTTTCCCGCCCTCTGACCCATCTGCCTACCGCCTTACTGCCTATCTGCCCCCTATCAATGAACCTCTTTGGGAAACTCCTGGGCCGGCATCTCGCCCGGCTTCGGCGGGATCACGAACCCGGCGGCCGCCTCCAGGGGTCCCAGGGCGATGGCCACGGCTTCGTCGACCTCCCGGACGAAGTGGAACTCGAGGCCTTCCTTGATGTGGGCCGGGATCTCGTCCAGGTCCGCCTTGTTCCGCTCGGGCAGGATGACGTGCCGGATGCCGGCCCGCTTGGCGGCCAGGATCTTCTCCTTGACGCCGCCGATGGGCAAGACGACGCCCCGGAGCGTGATCTCGCCCGTCATCGCCACGTCGGGCCGGACGTTCTTGCCCGTCAGGAGCGACAGCAGGGCGATGAAGATCGTAATCCCCGCCGACGGCCCGTCCTTCGGGATGGCCCCCGACGGGATGTGAATGTGAATGTCGCTGTTCAGGAAGAGATCCGGCTCGATCCCATACTGACTCGCCTTGGACCGAATGTAGGAAAGGGCCGCCTGGGCCGACTCCTTCATGACGTCACCGAGCGACCCCGTCAGGAGGAGATTGCCCTTTCCAGACATTCGGGTCGCCTCGATGAAGATGATGTCCCCGCCCGTCGGCGTCCAGGCCAGACCCGTCGCCACGCCGGGCTTGGCCGTCCGCTCGGCCGACTCGGGGAAGAACTTGGGCGGCCCCAGGTAGGTCGCCACGTTGTCCGGCGTGATGACTTCCTTCTCCAGAGTGCCCTCGACGATCCGCTTGGCGACGGCCCGGGCGATGTTGGCGATCTGCCGCTCTAAATTCCGGACGCCAGCCTCCCGAGTGTACGAGTTGATGATCGTCAGGAGAGCCTCGTCCGTGAACTCAAGCTGTTCGGGCTTCAACCCATGGTTGTCCAACTGCTTGGGGATCAGGAAACCCCGGGCGATGTGAAGCTTCTCGTCGTCCGTGTAGCCGGGGAGCTCGATGACCTCCATACGGTCCAGCAGGGGCGGCGGGATCGTGTGCGTCACGTTGGCCGTGCAGATGAACATGACCTTCGAGAGGTCAAAGGGGACCTCCAGGTAGTGGTCCGAGAACGAGAAGTTCTGCTCGGGGTCCAGGACCTCCAGGAGGGCCGCCGCCGGGTCGCCCCGGAAGTCGACGCCCAGCTTGTCGATCTCGTCCAGCATGAACACGGGGTTGCGGGTGCCCGCCCGCCGGATGCCCTGGATGATCCGCCCCGGCAGGGCACCGACGTACGTCCGCCGGTGACCCCGGATCTCGGCCTCGTCGTGAACGCCGCCCAGGGAGATGCGGATGAACTTCCGCCCTAAGGCCCGGGCGATGGACCGGCCCAGCGACGTCTTCCCGACGCCCGGCGGCCCGACAAAGCACAGGATGGGCCCCTTCATGTCCTTCTTGAGCTGACGAACGGCCAGATACTCGAGGATCCGCTTCTTGACCTGCTCGAGGTCGTAGTGGTCCTCGTCCAGGACCTGGGCGGCATGCTTGACGTCTAAGTTGTCCTCGGTCTCGACCGACCAGGGAAGCTCCGTCAGCCACTCGAGATACGTCCGGGAGACGATGTACTCGGCCGACGCCGGATGCATCTTCTGAAGCCGCTTGAGCTCCTTCTCGGCGACCTTGCGGACCTCCTCGGGCATCTTGGCGTTCTCGATCTTCTCCTTGAATTCCTCGACCTCCGTCTGACGGTCGTCGTACTCGCCGAGCTCCTTCTGGATGGCCTTCAACTGCTCCCGGAGCCAGTACTCCCGCTGGGTCCGATCGATTTCATTTTTCACTTCGGACTGAATTTTTTGACGGACCTCGATGATGCTGATTTCCTTCTTGAGGATGTAAATGATCCGTTCGAGACGGGCCCGGATTTCGACCAACTCGAGGATCTCCTGCTTCTCGTCGGTCGTGACCGACCGGAGACTATGGGCGATGACGTCGGCGAGCCGACCGGGGTGGTCGATGTTCCGGACGACGTTGACGAGGTCGGAAGAGATGTGGGGGACCATCTCGGCCAGCTTTTCAAAGAGCTCCTTGGCCTGTTGCATCAGGGCGTCCAGCTCGACCGACGGGCTGTAATCCTCGTACAGGACCCGGACCCGTGCCTTGAAGTAAGGGTCCAGGGCGACGAGCTCCCGGATGCGGATGCGGGTCAGGCCCTGGACGATGACCCGCAGGGTCCCGTCCTGCATGCGGATCATCTTCGTGATGAGGGCGGCCACGCCGATTTCGTGGAGGTCACTCGGCGTGGGGTCCTCGATCTGGGCGTCCTTCTGGGTGACGACGCCGATGATGTGGTCGCCCTTGAGGGCGTCGTCGATCAGACGGATGGACTTTTCCCGTCCGACGACGAGGGGCATGACCAAGTCCGGAAACAGGACGGCATCTCGCAAGGGGAGGATGGGGAGGGTCTCCGGGACTCGGTAGCGTTCCGTCGTGGCCATCGTTCAATCTCCTTGCCGGCCGTGGGGGCCGGCGTGTCTTGAGGCGGTTCCTTTTATAATAGGTCAGAGGTTGACAAAAGTCCAATCAAAAAAGTTGAGTCCACTTTTGTCAAATAATGGCCCTGGGGGCATTGCCCGGGCAAACCGTCTACGTGCAAAAGCCATGCCCGAAGAGCGACGGAGGGGGAAAGGGGGCCCGTCTCGACCGTCAAAGAACGGCGGCTGATGACCCCGCCGAGGGCCGGTCGCACCCGGGGGCCCCGGGTCCCTAACTGCCCAGGCGAAGCGTGTCGGTGTCTTTAGTGTATCATATTTATTCGACCTTGCCAAGCGGCGTTACGCGACCCGCAAGATCCTACCGCCGGGACGCCATGCCGGGCGACACCGACCTCATGAGTCAGACGTCTCGACGGGCCGTCCCGTTCGGTCCGCCCTTGAGAATTCGGTGCCCGGCGTTGGGTGTGGAGATGAAGTCCTTCCTAACATTTCATCCCTGGCGACCGGTGCCTTCCGTTCGCAGAGCCGTTCAGTCCTGGTAAAATGAACGCGGGTGTTGGGTGCTGGGTCTTGGGGGTTGGGTGTTAAGCCCTTTTCAACGACCCGACACCCAGTGGATTATCCTTCGCCCGGGTGAGTATCCGATGGCCGTCTTACGACCGCCGGCCCTACATGTACCGACCCTCATCGAGGCCCTGGTCGACCGAGCCCGGTCCATGCCGGACCGTACGGCCGTGACGCTCTTGTCCCGGACGCGGGTGCAGGCGACCCTGTCGTATCGGGACCTCTACGAAGGGGGCCTCCGCTATGCGGGGCTTTTGCGACACCGGTGGGGGCTTCAAGACGGCGAGCCGGTCGTCATCGTTCTCCCGACGGACGTCAGCTTTTTTCTGGCCTTTTGGGGGATTCTCCTCGGTCGGGGCATCCCGGTCCCCGTCTATCCCCCGGTCCGGCTTCACCGCATGCAAGATTATGGGGTCTATGTGCGCCACGTCCTTGCAGACTGCCAGGCTCGTTTGATCGTGACGGACCGGACGCTGGCGGCCTTCCTCCGGTTTCTCCGGGCCGAGCCGACCCGGTACACCTTCGTGACCGTCGAGGACCTGCGGTCGGGGCCGGCCCTGGCCCGGCCTTTGGAGGTCGGACCGGACGATACGGCCCTCTTGCAGTACACGTCGGGCTCGACGGCCGCGCCCCGGGGTGTGCAGCTCTATCACCGTCACCTGGTCGCCAACATCCTGGCGATGGGGCACCACGTCGGTCTCTTGGACACCGATGCGGCCGTCAGCTGGCTCCCTTTGTATCACGACATGGGCCTCATCGGGATGGTCCTGGGGACGCTCTTCTGGGGGCTTCCCCTGTATGTGTTTTCGCCCCTCGAGTTTATCCGTCGGCCCGTCTACTGGCTTCGGTCCATCGCCCGGTACCGGGCGACGATCTCGGCGGCCCCGAACTTTGCGTATGGCGTCTGTGCGACGAAGCTTCGGGACTTCGAGCTGGAGGGCTTGGACCTCACGTCTTGGCGTATCGCCCTCTGTGGGGCGGAGCCCATCCTGGCGGCCACCATCGAGGGATTCATCCGGCGGTTTCGGCCGTACGGCTTCCGGCCCGAGGCCTTCACGGCCGCTTATGGGCTGGCCGAGAACACCCTGGCCGTCACGATGGCCCCGATCGGCGAGGGCCTTCGCGTGGACCGGGTCGACCGGGCCGTTTTCGAGACCGAGCGGCGGGCCGTCCCGACAGACGCAAAGGATACGGCGGTCATGACGTGGGTCGCCTGCGGGGTTCCGATCCCGGACACTGAAGTCTGCATTGCCGATGCGGCGGGGCGTCCCCTCCCGGAACGTCATGAGGGTACGATCCTTGTCCGGAGCCCCTCGGTCATGGCCGGCTACTATCGGAATCCGCAAGCGACGGCGGAGGTCTTACGGGATGGCTGGCTCGACACGGGGGACCTGGGCTACATGGCTGATGGGTATCTCTACGTGACGGGTCGTCAGAAGGAGCTCATCATCCGGGGGGGCCGGAACTACTATCCCCAGGACATCGAGCAAGTCGTCCAGACTGTCGAGGGCATCCGGCGGGGCAACGTCTGCGTCTTCAGCGTCCCCGACGAACGGGAGGGGACCGAGCGGATCGTCATCATCGCCGAGACGAGGGTCCGGGATCCCGCCCGGTGGGCCCGCATCGAGGCCGACATCCGGGAACGGGTCCTCCGGGAGGTCGGTGTCCCCGTCTCGGAGATCCGGCTGGTCCCGCCGGGGACCCTCCCCAAGACGACCAGTGGGAAGCTCCAGCGGGTCCAGTCTCGGCAAGCATATCTGGCCGGCGAGGTTCGCCCCATCCGACCCGAGGACGTCCGCCGTCCGGCTCTGCTTCGGTGGCTCCAAGCCGCCGGCCGTCTCCTGCGTCCCCTCCTCCGAGGTCCCTCGTGACGAAGCCCTTCAGTTCGGGAGAGCGGCATCGGGTCGGCCTTTCCCATCACCCGAGAAGCACGATTTTTCAAGTTGCGTGACGGCGTGACGACGTAACGACGTGACGAGGCCGATCCCGGGCCGTTCGCCCCGGCGACGGCTTCTTTCTCAACTCCGTCACATCGTCACGACGTGACGACGTCACGAGGCTTGAAAAACCGTCCTCCCCGAAGGATCGGAAAAGCCGAATCCATGCGGGTTTCCACGGACCGAACGCCTATGTCATTGCCGACCTGCCGACCTGCCGAGCTGCCAAACTGCCGACCTGCCGAATTAAATATACACGTCATCCACGAAACTCTGGCCGGGCCGAAGCCGGCGGGCGACGACGATGAAGGCCGTATGGGCGACCATGAAGTGAGCCGGTCGGACGCTGTGGCCCTTCACGTTCCAGGGCCGGACGAGGACCTCCAGGACTTCGATGGAGCCGTAGAGGTTCGAAGCCCGAAGCCACTCGACCGTCTCTTGGACCTGGGGGACCGTCGGGCTGATGGAGACGAGGATCCCGCCGGGCCGGAGGGCCCCCGTCGCTACGGGAAGCCCGTCCGTCGGCGTCGGCAGGTCCAGGAAGGCCCGGTCGAAGGACCCCGGCTCGACCTGCGCCCGAGCGATGTCCTCGTTGTGGATCTCGTGGTTCTCCGGGATATACCCCAGCCAGCGTTCGATGTTGCGGACGGCCCGTCGGATGAAGTCCGCCCGGATCTCGTAGGAGACGAGCCGGCCTGTCGGCCCGATGGCTCGCAGGATGACCATCGCCAGGGCCCCCGAGCCGAGGCCCGATTCCAACACACGTGCGCCCGGATAGAGGTCCCCCCACATGGCCATGATGGCCGAGTCTTTCGGGTAGACGACCTGGGCATGGCGGGGCATGTGGAGGAGGTAGTCCCGGAGGGTCGGCCGGAAGACCAGCAGGACGTGGCCCTTGCTGGACCGGAGGGCCGTGCCCTCGGTCTGTCCGATGATGGCGTCCATCGGGACCGACCCGAGGTGGAACGTAAAGTTCTGACCGGGCTCCAGACGCGTCAGGTAGTGCCGCCCCTTGGCATCGATCAGAAGGACCCACTCGCCGGCCTGGAGGGGGCCTGTCCGTTGGAGGGCCGCCAGGTCGGATGCCGACGGCGTCGGGTCGTCCCGTCGGGCCGACCACCGCCGCACGAAGGCCGACCACGCCGTCCGGAGGGCCTCCGGAAAGGACTCGGGCAGGTTCCCCGTCAGGATGGCTCGATAGAGGTCGGGGTCCTCTAGGCCGACCAAGCGCCGGAGGGCCGTCAGGTCGGACCAGCCCTGGGCCTGGCAGGCGCCCAGAAAGGCCGTCAGGAAGATCTCGACCTCGACCCGGCTCCGTCGGCCGGCCTCATACAGGAGTTCCTTCCAGACGACCGCCTCATCGGCCGTCCCTACGGGGGACGAACCTTCGGTCGGTTCCAACGTCAAACGGCGCTCTTGATCCTTCATCACCGGGTCGGATTCAGGATTCGGTGTTAGGTATTGGGTGTTAGGTGTTCGGCCCCCTGGCTCCGAATCCCGAACACCGAGGTTTCTATCTGGCCCGGTCGGTAGCCATTGGGTTCACGCCCAACGCCGAACCCCCAGCACCCAACACCGGACATCCCGTCTCCTCAGGCTCGCCGGGCGTAGCGGCGGCCGGGCAGGCTGATGATAGCACCCCGGAGCTCGAGCTCAAAGAGAGCCTCATACAGGCGTTCCGCGTCGAGACCGGCCTGGCGGGCCTGTTCGAGGAGTCGCTCGATGCCGACGTCGCCGTCGGCCGGAAGCCAGGCGAGGAGGCGCCGTTGAACTTCATCGGCGGGCCCGGCTTCAGTCGCCGTCAGGGCCGGCGCCGTCTCGGGCCATCGGAGGCCCTGGGACCAAGCGGCCGGGAGCGAGCGGACGATGTCTCGCCAGTGGAGGACCATATGGGCCAGGCCCTGCTGAATAAGATAGTTCGTCCCCAGGCTGGTCTCTTGGAAGACGGACCCGGGCACGGCCATGACCTCGCGGCCCTGGTCGAGGGCCCACCGGGCCGTGTTCAGGGCTCCACTTCGGGGCGGCGCCTCGACGACGAGGACGCCGGGCGTCAAGCCGCTGATGACCCGATTCCGGATGGGGAACAGTTCCGGTCGGGGCGGCGTGTCGGGCGGGTACTCGCTGATCAGCGTGCCGCCCGCTTGGAGGAGTCGCTCCCGTAAGTTCCGGTGTTCCCGGGGATACGTGACGTTCAGGCCGTGGCCCAAGACGGCGGCCGTGTAGCCGCCCTTCTCGATGCTTAGCTGATGGGCGGCGGCGTCGACGCCGACGGCCATCCCGCTGACGACGCCGACGCCAGCCGCGATCAGGGGCTCCAGGAGGAACCGCACGACGTTCTTCCCGTAGACGGTCGCCCGTCGGGACCCCACGACGCTCAGGAGGGGGGCCTCCGGGAGAGGCCACCGGCCCTGGGTCCACAAGACGATGGGCGGCGACTCGATGGCCTTCAGGAGGGACGGGTACGTGGGGTCGACGATCGGGACGACCCGGTAGCCCCGACGGACCGAGTCCCGTAGACAACGTTCGGCCGACTCCCAGAGGGAGGCCGCCCGGAGGCGGGCCTGGAGGCCCAGGGGCACGGCGGCATCCGTCCGCCTCAATTCGGAGGGCCGCCCGACCCACCGGAGGACTTCGTGGGTCCGGCCCCGCAGTTCGGGCAGGAGGGCCACGGCGACGGCCCCCAGGACGTCTTCATCCGTCCAGGTCATGAAGGCCCCCGTGGAAGAGGGATGATGCGAATGCGTTCCAAGACATAGAGGCCGTACAGCAGACGGACGGCCATGTCGGATTCGATGGGGCTCTGGTCCAGGACCGTCTGGAGCGTCCGGGTCCCGTCCAGCAGGGGCAGGAGCCGCCGTTCGTCCGGCAGGAGGCCCAGGACGTGGACTTCCAGACGAAGCTGGGGGGCCATCTCGACATACCCGTCCGGCCCGCCCAGGGCCTCGATACAGCGCTGGGGATTCGGAAGCCAACGGGAACCCATGACGATGGCCCGCGGGATGGGCAGGTGGAGCTGGATGAGCTCTTCGTCTTTGGACGGGCCGACGACGAAGTGGACGACGCCCTCCTCCCACGCAAAGACGCTACTCACGATGGCCAGGATCTGGTCCTGGACGGCCTGGAAGAGCTGGTGGGGCGTCAGGACGCCCATCTCGACGAGGATGCGACCGAGGCGCTTGTCCGGGTTCATCCGAAGGCGACGGGAGGCCTCTTGGAAGATGGCCTCATCGATGACGCCTCGCCGGAGCAAGAACTCGCCGAGGCGGTCGTCCTTCTGGTTCGAGCTGGCGAAGATGATGCGGCCGTCCTTGACGTAAACCTTCTTGATAGCCGCCTCGCGCTGGAAAGTCAGTACGCCCGGTACCCGGTAGTCATAAATCTTTTTTAATACGACCGGGACGGGCATGTCGGTCAGGGAGCCGACATACTGAAACGGACTTTCTCGCGTCTCTGCCATCGGTCATCCTTTGGAAATTCGGCAGTTCAGCAGATGGGCAATTGGGCAGGCGGGGGAGGGATACCCGTACGGGTGGTTCCCTCAACCCGGGTGGATCGTTATGGCGAAACGAGGGGCCCCATCGTCCTGACGGGGGCGTCCACCCCGTAGATCAGGCGGGGCTTTGTCTTCGGCAGATGGTTCCAACCTGGGCCCTCCGACGGCCGTCATCCCCGGTATCCGCAGACAGGGGTTGCCCCTTTCCCTTCTCAGGCCACCCCGGGGATAGGCCTGGCTTGCCCATCTGCCTATCTGCCGACCTGTCCATTGACACCGGCATAACTACCGGTTCCATAAGAATGACGCCCGCATGACTGCGGGCGTTGTGAGTTGGGGACGCCGCCGTCACCGGCGGCGCCAGGACAGGGGACGCCGCCATGACTGGCGGCGTTCCGAATCGTCGATCCCCCATCTGTCTATCTGCTGACCTCCCGGACGGCCCATCTGCCGACCTGCCGAATTCCCCAGTCTACGCCCGGTCCGGCTGATAGGGGGCCGCTTTGTACATCCGGACCCGCATGCCCTCGGGTGTCCGCACGAACTCGACCTCTGTCATCAGGGTCCGGATGAACAACAGGCCCCGTCCATGGGGGCTCAGCAGATTTTCCGGCTTCGTGGGGTCCGGGACGGCCTCGGGTTCGAAGCCATTGCCCTGGTCTTGGACCTCGACGTAGAAGCCGTGTGGCTCTAAAATGAACCGCAGAGACACGACCCGGCGGGGGTCCTGGCGGTTGCCGTGGACGATGGCGTTGGCGACGGCCTCGTGGACGGCCAGGAGGGCAAAGTCCCGGTCCTCTTCTGAAAGAACATAGCCTGAGATGAGGGCCTGGGCGACTTCCTCCGCCAGGGTCAGAAACGACAGTTGACTTGGGATGACCAGCTCGACCACGGGCCGCCTCCGCCGAGGGTCTCGGGTACCCAGGCCTTCCTTGCATCTCCATTGTATCGAACTGGGCCGGTGGCATCAATGAGTGTCTATCGGTTGATCGCCCAAAATCTTAACGGCGTGCGGCCCGACGTGCGACGGGCCCTGTCCGAAAGCCGGTGGGCCTGGGTCGACCGGCTCGTCCGACGCTTGGCTCGGGTCGGCGTGTACGGCATCGACATTCAGATCGACTGGCCCGGGGCGGACCGGATCGCCCTTTACGAGGGTCTCATCCGGCGGCTCCATGAGACGGCCCCCGACGTCCGGCCCGTGATCGACTGGCCGGACCCGACGGCGTGGGCCCGCCTCCTGCCCCAGTGTCCCGTGCGGCCTGTCGTGAACTCCCTGGCGGCCTATCCTCTCCTCCCGGCGGCCCTGGACGTCATCGGCCAGTTCCGGCCTGAGGTCATCGTCCTGTGCGCGACGGAGGAGACGACGCGGCTGACGCCGGCGGAGCGCCTCGAGCTGGCTTACGAAGCCTACCGGGCCCTTCGGGCTTGCGGCTTAGAAGACGAGGCCATCTACTTCGACGCCGTCCTGTTCCCCCTCGTGTACCGTCGGCCCGGGACCGACCCGATGGACACCCTGGAGACCATCCGGCGGCTCCGAGATCATTTCCCCCGGTGTCATGTCCTGGTCGGTCTGGCGAACCTCACGTTCCGGTGGGGGGCCGACGATCGAGCTAAGGTGGCCTGTCAGGCGACTTTCCTGGCGATGGCCGTCGCCGCCGGCCTGGACACCGTGATCCTGGACCCCCTCATACCGACCCTCCGGCGCGTGTGGTCGGCGGCCCAGGCGATCGTAAAGGGTGACGACTAACTTCTTAGGCAGATGGGCAGGTCGGAAGGACGGCAAAGAGCAAAGGGCTTAGAGCCAAGAGCAGGAGTGGGGAACCCTCCGTGAGCTTCCACGAAGTCATCGCTGAACGGGTTCGAATCGTGCAGGACCGCATCCGACGGGCGGCCGCCCGGGCCGGCCGCCCGCCTGACGAAGTCCTGTGCGTCGCCGTCAGCAAGGCCTTTGGACCGGAGGCCGTCCAGGCCGCCTATGAAGCGGGCCTTCGCCACTTCGGAGAAAACCGCGTCCAGGAAGCCCGGGCCAAGGTCCCCCTTTGTCCGCCCGGCCTGACGTGGCACCTGGTCGGCGCCTTGCAGACGAACAAGGCCGCCTGGGCCGTGCGGCTGTTCGAGTGGGTCCACTCGGTCGACCGGGTGGACCTCGTCACCGTCTTAGAGCGGGCGTGCGAGCGTTACGGCCAGACCCTACAGGTTCTCATCGAGGTCCGGCTGTCGCCCGAGCCGACCAAGCACGGCTGTACGGAAGACGAACTGCCGGCACTCGTCGAACGGCTCGCCGGGTCGGCGCGCCTCCGCCTGGTCGGTCTGATGACCATCCCGCCCTATGACCCGGACCCCGAGGCGGCCCGGCCGTACTTCCGACGGCTTCGTCAGCTTCGGGACCAGGTCAACGCCGACCTGGCCGCCCGCGGGGTTCCCTTGCGGCTCGACCACCTTTCCATGGGGATGAGCCACGACTTTGAGGTCGCCATCGAGGAGGGGGCCACGATCGTCCGCATCGGTCAGGCTATCTTCGGGCCCCGGCCGGAAGGTCGGTATTAGGTGTTGGGTGCTGGGTGTTGGGTATGAAAGACTACAGACTGCCGACCATAGACCTGGTTCCGAAGCCGGGTTCGCTTCGTCTCGAGATGGGGTATCCCAATGACTCCGTTCGGTCTATGGTCCGTGGTCTATGGTCTGGGGTCTCTCTGGACCCAGCACCCAGCACCGGACGTCAAAAGGAGGTCCACCGGCCGTGAAGAACGTGATCCTGACCGTCTTGGACTGGGCCATCCAGGTTTACATCTTACTCATCGTGTTTCGCGTCTTTTTGTCTTGGGGCTTTCTTCCCATCCGGTACTGGCGTTGGCTGATACGGCTCACGGAGCCGGTCCTGGCGCCCGTCCGGCGACTCTTCGGCCGTTCGGCCGTCTCGACGGCCATCGACTTCAGCCCGGCGGTCGTCGTCCTACTGTTAGTCCTCCTCCGGCGGTGGCTCCGGTCCCTGGGATGACAGGGCCGTTCGGTTCGTGAAAAACCGTATGGATTCGGCCTTTCCGATCATGGCAAACGGCGAGTAGCGAATGGCGAACATAGATCCCCATTTCCCTGGCTCCCTACCTGCCCATCTGCCGACCGCCCTATCCCCTTATCTGTCCGGCAGGGCCGGCAGGCGGTTCAGGCGGGAGAGGCCCAAGGGCTCGGGGGACTGCTCCGGACGGGGTCCGACGGGTCGGTGGACCGACCGGGGCAAGCCGGCCATCGAGGGCATGGGCACCCGCCGGATGGCCAGGGGGGCCTGCTGAAGGAGGAACCATAAGAGTAAGAGGACGACCCAGGCGATAGGTTTCCACACCGGCGGGCCCGGACGCTTCTCCTCCAAGGGAAGGCGGCGGAGCCGTTCGATCAACCGCCGCGGCGGGCGGCCCGCCTCTCGGAGCGGTCGCAGAAAGGCCTCGACCTGTTTCCACCGGGGGTGCTGACGGCATTCCTCACACATGGGTTCTCCATCGGTCTCAGGCATAGAGCAAAGGGCATAAAGCAAGGAGGACGATCCTTTCCTCCTACGGCTCTTTGCCCTTAGCTCTTTGTCTTTGGCCGGGGACAGACCCTGCCATCTCGGTGAACCGACCCCCTAAGACTCAGCACCGTCTATTCTTCAACGAATGCAGTCGGCATCCCGATCACGCCTTCCGAAGCCGCCGGCCGGGTATCCGCCGGGGCTAGAGCCGGATACTCGGCCTGGAGCCGTCGGGCCAGCAGATTCCGGGCCCGGTTCAAGCGGGACTTGACGGTCCCGACGGGGATACCTAGGGCTTGGGCGATCTCCTCGTAGGGGAGGTCCATGAATTCTCGCATGATAAGGACGGCTTGAAGTTCGTCGGGCATGTCCCGGAGGACCCGACGCAGGGCCCGACGGACGTCCCGACAAAGGAAGGTGCGCTCTTGAGCCCAGATGCTGGCATACCACCACTCCCGGGCCTCGAGCCAGAGCCGGCGCAGGAAGCGACGTTCATACCGCTGTCGCCGATAGGCGTCGATACAATAGTTGTAAGCCGTCCGCATGAGCCAGTACTTCAGATTCGTGTGGTGACCCAGCTTTTCCAGGTTCTGGAACAGTCGGAGGAAGATCTCCTGCGTGTACTCCTCGGCCAGGGTCGGACTGTGAGTGAAGTGATAGCAGAACTGATAGACCATGGGAGTGAAGGCCTGGACGAGCCACTCCCAGGCCTCGGGGTCTCCGTCTAACCAACGCCGGTACCACCGATGAGTCTCCAGGGGTGTGTCGGGAGGCAGTTGGAGAGACCCATCATGGTGACTCTCGTCTTGGAGGTCCCGGTCTTTCGACGGCATCGAATCCCCTCCGGAGCAGGCCGGCCGGGTGTGTCCCCGACCGCTGGGCCGGTCGAAAGGGGATCGATGATAGCCACTTTCCCGGGTCGGGTCCAGTCAATGGGGGGCAAAGGGCCCCCGAAGCGCAAAGGGCAAAGAGTTCTTGCTCTTTGCTCTATGCCCTTTGCCCCTTGTCGGAGGCGGGTCGGGTGCGTACCCGATTTGTATCCTGTATCCTGCATCTTGCATCCCTTGCCTAACACCCAACACCCAGCGCTAACACCCCAGTGATGTATCCCTTGGAAGATACGATCGTCGCCGTGAGCACGCCGCCGGGCCGGGGCGCCATCGGCATCGTACGGCTCTCCGGACGCCGGGCCTTCGAGATGGCTTCTCGGGTGTTCCGTCCCCGGGCGGGGTCCCCGCCGGCGGGGGACGTCGGAACGGCCGAGATGCCCGTCGCCTGGCCCGTTCGTCGGGTCCTCCTGGGGACCTTCGTGGACCCCGCCGGGGATGAGCCCATCGACACAGGCTTCCTTATCCTGTTCCGGGGTCCCCGGAGCTTCACGGGCGAGGACCTGGCCGAATTCCACCTCCACGGAAGTCCACCCGTCTTGCGGGCCGTCGTCGATGTCCTGACCCGACTCGGGGCCCGACCGGCTCAGCCCGGCGAGTTTACCTACCGTGCCTTTATCCACGGGAAGGTCGACCTCGCCCAGGCGGAGGCCCTCAACGACCTCATCCAGGCCGACGCCCTCTGGCAGGCCCGCTCGGCCCTTCACCACCTTCAGGGGCACCTGTCCCAGACGCTCCGAGCCTGGAAAGAGGACCTCATCGAGTTGATCGCCCGTTACGAGGCGGCCGTCGATTTCGGAGAGGCGGAAAACATGCAGTTCTTCGAGCCCGGCGAGGCCGAACGCCGGCTGGACGACCTCATCGGACGCATCGCCGACCTGCTGGCGACGTACCGGCAGGGCCGGGCCCTGCGAGAGGGCCTCCGGGTCGTCATCGTCGGTAAGCCGAACGCCGGTAAGTCGTCCCTCTTCAACGCCCTCCTGCGGGAGCCCCGGGCCATCGTCACGCCCCTACCGGGCACGACGCGGGACTTCATCACGGAGCGCCTCATCGTCGACGGCCTGGCCGTCGAGCTCGTCGACACGGCCGGCGTTCGCCCGACGCCCGAGGTCGTCGAACGGCTCGGGATCGAGCGGACCCTCCAGCAAATCGCCGAGGCTGACCTCGTCCTGTGGGTCCTGGACGGGTCTGTCCCCCTGGACGCCGAAGACGACGCCGTATACGCCGTCATTCGGGACAAGACCTTTCGGGCTTTCCGGAACAAGGGCGACCTGCCGGCGGCTTGGCCACTCGAGGCCTTCACCGCCCGATACGGTGCGCCTCTCCAGGGGTCCATCTCCTGCGAGACCGGCGCCGGCGTGGCCGACGTGATGGACGTCATCCGAGCCGCCGTGCGGGACATCCAGCAGATTTGGCGAGACCACGCCGTCGTCGTGACCAACGCGCGCCACGAGGCATGTCTGCGACGGGCCCGCAAGGCCCTTCAGCGGGCACGGTACGGCCTACGGACCCAGGCTCCCGAGCCCATCGTCTTGGAAGACCTGCGGTCAGCCCTACGGGCCCTCGACGAGATCACCGGCGAGACCGACGTGGAAGACATCCTGGGCCGCATCTTCGCCCAGTTCTGCATCGGCAAGTAGGACGCGTATGCTCCCGGTTCGCCGTTCGCCACTCGCCATCACTGCCCCACGTCTCGACGGAAGGTCTCGACGCCGGGTTGCAAGACGAGCACCAAACGTTGGACGGCCCGATCACCGAAGGCCGGGACGTCGATGCGGTAGACGGACGTCTGCAAGCGCTCGAAGGGAATCGCCTCGTGAGACACCGTCCGGACCGACGTCAGACGGTCATCGGGTAGGTAGACCAGCCACGGCATCGGCCGGCTTGCAAAGTACCGGCTCTCGGCCCCGCCTGGCCCCCCCGTCCGGCCGATATCGACCTCGGCGATGACCTCCTGCAAGCCGTCCAGGGTCTCCACGTACGTGAGCCGCAGTCGGGCGCTCGTGTACCCGACCAGCTCTCGATAGCCGATGAACCGCTGAATGCCCAGCCCCCGATACATATCCAGCCAACTGGCCAGCCAGGTAAACGGAAGCCGCCGGAAGTCCCAGTCATGCATGCCGATGGCCAGCGGGTATGCCCCCTCGAGGGCCATCGTCTCGGGGACGTCCGGCAAGTGGACCCAATAGGTGACGAAGCCGGCGACCTCGACGATGGGCTGGCGGTCCAGGACGAACATCGTGAGGGCATGGAGAATGGGAAGGCCCAGCGACTGCGCTACGACGGGCGTCGCTCGCGTGTACTGATGCAGGGGCGGGGCAAAGGCGACCGGCGCCCGCCCAAAGGCGGACCGGATCTTCTCGATGCTCTGCCGCAGACGGGCCTCTTGGGCCGCCGGCGACGGGGCGATGCCCCGAAGTAAGTCGTAGAACTCCGACATCCAGAGAGCCTTCTGACTCCGAGTCGAGTCCTGACACCAGTCATCCAGGAACATCGTCGTGTGGAGGAGGCCGTGGGACTCGATGTCTAAGACGCCGGCGTCCAAGAGCCGCCTCAGTGCCTGAAACTCGGCCGGAAAGTCGTAGTAGGGGTCCGTCCAGCCACCACCCCGGCCGACGAAGACGACGTCCCGACTGTCGAAGGTCTGGCCACATCGCCGCGGGACGGCCCGACCTTGGACGAGAAGGTCGCCGTTCCCGGCGTCGCCGTCGTCGACGAAGGCCGGCACGTACATGACACTCAGGACGGCCTGCCGGGCCCGAAGCATGTCGGCGATCCGGTCCCACTCAGCCGGTGTGATCTCGGGGTACCGCGTCAGGGCCGGCGGGAGCTGGTTCCGGAGCCAAATCTTCGAGCTCGTCTGAGGGTCGTCCATGCGAAGGACAGCCGTCCGCCGGAGGGGTGCCATCCAGAGGCCATAGGGGGAACTGGCCACCAGCCAGTCCCGGATGACCCCGTTCAGGCCATCCGTGTGGGTCACCCAGTAGTTCAGCTTCGGCTTGAGCATGAAGAGCTGGTCCGTCGGGACGGCGACAGCGACGGCGCCCCCTTCTCCATAGACCCGTCGCGTCAACAGCGGACTCCCGTCCGCCCCCGTGGCCAAGACCTGAACGCCGGGCTGAGGCCGCAGGGGCCGAAAGGTCCGAGGGGCGACCGCATACACACGACCCGTCGAGTCCTCCAGGGGGTCCAGGGTCCGGACGTCCTGCAAAGTCGTCGGACCGCTGACCGTCACGCCAAAGAGGTCGGCCAGCCGTCCGTCCCAGGTTTCGACGGGTCCCCACAGGGTCGCCCCCGTCCAAACGGCCTGCCGAAGGGCCTGCACGTTCGCATCGGAGACGGCCCCCGCCGGACAGGCCAGCCAGAGGACCGACGCCGGGACCCGTCGGAACGTAAACTCCTCGGGCCGTAAGGGCTGGAGGTCGATCCATCGGACGTCAAAAGGGATCCCGTGGAGGAGAAGGAGCTCGACGACGCCCCGATAGGCCGAGGTCGATGGCGCCCACCAGACGGCCTCCGACGGCGACAGGGCCGCCTGGCAGGTGAGGACCCAGACCCGGAGCTGGACCTCTCGGAGGACCCGACTACTCCCCAGACGCCCACGGAGAGGCCCCGCGACCGCCAGGAGACCCAGGAGGAAGAGGGATATAGCGGTAGAGGCGACCCGCCGGTCGCCCCGACTAGGCCGCAGACTCCGATCTACGTTCGGGGGCCTCCGGTCTATAGTCCATGGCTCCCTCCTATGACCGTTCACCGTCGGCCCCATGAGCCCACCTCCTCGACATCCGGCTGATACGACGGGTCCTTCCCATGTGGACCAACGTACCGACACACACGATCAAGATCAAGACCTTAGTGACGACCCGGACGGCGGCCTCGGACGGACGGAGACGAAAGACCTGTTCGGCCAGCCGGACGGTGAACCACGTCCGGTCGGGTTCGGCCGTGCCCCCGAGGCGCCGCAGGGCGCGGGCGACCGTCGTCAGGAAACACTCCCCGAGCCAATAGTCCGAGACCTGAGATATAATGATAAAAATAATTGAATAGTATATGTAGAACGTAGTCAGACGGGGCCAGCGCCGCCAGAACAATAGCGGAATCCCCCCGACCCAGAGGACCATCGCCGCCGCATGAAGAAAGTCTACGATACCGGCCAGAAACGAATACACCGGTCGCCCCCCCGACACCGCAGACTGCAAGATACAAGACGCAGGCTACGGGATGCAAGATACCGATTGGCCTCCTCTATCCCACCGGGTAGGATAGACCCGATCCCCAATCTCGCGTTCTTGTCGAAGGAAGATGCCGATGGCAGCGGTCGAGCGGCCTGCCGTAGAAATCCCGATGTCCCCCGAGCGGCTGGCCGAGTGGGTCGTCGAGGCCCGGCGGTGCACCATCGATCTGGTCGCCGACCTGACGTATGAGCAACTCATCGGGGGCCCGTCTGGACATCACGGAAAATTCGTATAAGCACACCTTCGAAGACATCGAGGCCATCATGGGTGCCGCCGGGTTCCAACGGACAGGTCAGTGGCTGGATGAACGCCGGTCCTTTAGCGTGAACCTCCTCCGACCGGCTGGGTGAGGTGACTGTTCCATTTTTGGTGGGTAGGGGATGAAGACCTCCTCTGCAGGGGTTTTTCCACAGTCCGATGGGGCCTGTCTCAGGACCCCTTTAAGCGAACCCGGCGATGGCCTGGGTCAGCCAGAAGGTCGCCTCGACCCCCTCCTGGGTCTTCAGACCCCGGGTCGTCTGGACCCGGAACTTCAGACGACCGATACTCTGCTCGGCCCGGATGCCCGTCGTCGGAAGCCCCTGCGGGGGAACCTCCTCATGCCCCAGGAGGCTCTTCGGGCCCAAAGGAGGCGGAGCCTCTCCGGTGGGCTCTTCTTCCCCGAATGCCGGAGTCTGCATTTCAT
>JAUQPV010000183.1 GCA_030550225.1 Acidobacteriota bacterium
GCGGGCGCGAAGGGGTTGGGGGCGGCGGGGGGCCGCACGCTGGGGACCCTGAGTGTGGGGGGGCGGGAGGCGTCTATCCCGTGGTGGTGGGAGTCGAGTCCTGGCGGTGGCGGCGGGGGAGGGCCCGCGAGTCAAGGGCCGGGGTCTCGGCTCACGGCCGATGCGGGTCGGTTTCTGCGGAATCCCCCATCTGATGGGCTTTGGAGATGAGTTCACTGATTCCGATACGCGGCCGGGAGGACGGACTGGAACTTATTCTGGACGTCCTGGAAGAGATACTGTTGGCGACGGTGGAGCATGTTGATGTCGCCCTGAATCTGAAGGATAGCCATGTCGTAATGGTTGAACCTCTCATCGATCCGACTCAGGAGCGCCTGATACTGCTGGTTGAAGTGCCTCTCCAGGCCCTGAACGGCCGCCTGAATGGCCGTCGTGCAAGCCGTCTGATAGCGGGGCGCGTGATCCTGAAGGGCGGACTGCACGACCGCCTGCAATTGCCGTTGGTGCTGGCGGTGCTCGACCCACTGACCGATGAGGCCCCCGGCCAGAAGGACCAAGGCCAGGACCAAGCCGACCCGAGCCCATGCGGTCCACCGACGGACGTCCCGACCGGTCGCCGGGAAGTACACCAGACGGGGCGGATTCGTCCACGGGAGCTTCTGCAAGACGCCCAAGCACTGATTCATCTCATCGAACAGGCGCGCACACTCGGGGCACTGGCTCATGTGGTCCCAGACCGGCGATTCGGCACTCCCCTGGCCCCAGAGGGCGTCGACGACCTCGGCCGGATGTTCGTCTAACCATGAGCAAGCCATTCGGAGTCCTCCGTCGAGTTTTTCCAACCTTCCTGAAGGAGAGGCCGGAGAAGCTCCCGGAGCCGCTTCACGGCGTAATACAGGCGGGACTTCACCGTGCCCTCCGGAATCCCCATGATATGGGCCACCTCTTCCACGCTCAGTTCGTGCATGACCCGGAGTTCCACGACCAGCCGCTGGTCTTCCGGGAGGTCTTGCAAGGCCTGATGGATACGGTCGGCCAGTTGAGCTTGGTGGACGACCGTCTCGGCATCCGGGGCCGTGGCCTCGTCGAGGCCAGTCCCCTCAAAGTCGGGGACCCGAGCCTGGAACTTCCGCTGGCGCTGACGCCGCCGTAAGTGATTGTGACAGCAGTTGATGGCGATCCGGTACAGCCAGGTCGAAAATCGGGCGTCGCCCCGGAATTCGCGAATATGCATGTAAGCCTTGATGAAGACCTCCTGGCAGATTTCGACCGCGTCCTCTTCCGACCCCAGGATTCGCAGGGCCATGTTGTAAATCGGTTTCTCCCACTTCCAGACTAACAGGTTGAAGGCGTAGCGGTCGCCCGCCCGGATCCGCTCGACCAACGCCGTGTCGTCCATGCCGTCCCTCCGCCTTCGATCATACAACCCCGGGCCCCGACGGGGAAACGGATCCTGCGACCGACTTAAAAGGAGCCAAGAATCGTCTTGGGGTAGTTCCCATCTCCCTCCCTACCTGTTATAGACCCTGGAGCCCCAGCCGAGGTTCAGCGGAGCTGACCCACCCAACCTGCCCAAAACGGTTACTTGTAGATTGGAGCTTTGTCTTGTATCTTTAAAGAGGGGTGTCTGTGGGCCTTGCCTTCGGACGTGCTATTCAAGACGCGGGGGCACGAACTTCAGAGTACGGCTCCACTTGCTAAGTAGGCGCTCCCGTGCGTCTTCGGGTGATGTCTTAGGCGTTAGGGCGAACCTTGAGAGCGGCGGGAACGGAGAGGCTTACGATGTTGACATGGGTCTTCTTCTTTGATCATGACCACTTCTCCTTAGACCGGCGGGAGGCGGCGGCCCGCTTCCTACATGCTCTTCAACAGGATTGGCTTCAGGCACTGTCCCCCTCGGCTCGACCCCAGGAGTGGTTCCTGCTCGAAACTTGCTACCGGGCCGAGCTTTATGGCATCAGCTCGGCCACCTTGTGGAACGACGTCCGTCGACGGCTGGAGGAAGCCCTGGGGTGGCCTATCCTGTGTCTGCGCTCCCCGGAAGAGGTCTTCGAGCGCCTGGCGTTGATCGCCGCCGGCGTTCTATCGCCAACGGTCGGTGAACCCCAGGTCGCCCATCAGGTTAAGGAAGCCTATCGCCAGGCCCAGGAACGCCGGACCGTCGGGCGGGTCCTGTCCCGGCTGGTCGAGCAGGCCCTCCACTGTGCGCATCAGATCCGCCAGGAGACCCGGATTCAGGACGGCCACGTATCGGTCCCGGCCGTCGTCGCTGAGGTCGTCATCGGCCAAATGCCGCCGGCGACGCAACCCCGGGTCTTCGTCCTCGGGACGGGGGAGATGGCCCAATTGACCCTGAAGTACTTGGTCGATGCGGGCTACACCCGTCTGGTCGTCGGGAGTCGGGATGCGGAACGGGCGGCCCGCCTGGTCCGCCCGTATCCGGGCGTCGAGCCGATGGTCTGGTCGTTGGAGGCGGCCCCGAGCATCGTCGAGGCCTTTGACGTCATCGTATCCGCCTCGGCGGCGCCCCACTACCTGTGGACAGCGGCCGACTTGGCCGAATCCATCCGCCGGCGGGCCGGCCGGCCCCTCCTGTGGGTCGACCTGGCCGTTCCCCGGGACGTGGACCCGGCCCTGGGTGAGTTTCCCGGTGTGCGGCTCCTGTCGGTCGATGACCTGAAGGCCCTCATTCAAGGCGAGGTAGCTCGCAAACAGCAAGCCTGCCAGCAGGCGCAGGCCATGGCCCGGACGGCGGCCGTGCGGTTCGCCCAGTGGCTCGAAAACTTGCAGGTCGAAGACCTGGCCCGGGTCATCCACCACCAGGTCGAAGCCCACCGGCAGGCCGAGCTGGCCCGTCTCTTGCGGAAGCACGACTGGACGCCCCAGGAGCGAGCCCTCCTCGACCAGTTCAGCCATCGTCTCGTGGGTAAGCTCCTACACCCGGTCTTCGCCTACTTGAAGGGGGAATTAGTGGCTGACTCGGAGGCCTCGGCTCCGGAAGTCGAGGCCTGTCCGGTGATGTCAGACCCGGCTTCAGACCCGCCCGAGACTTGAAGGGAAAGGCGCTCAGCTGTCGGGAACGGCTTGCGCCGGGGCATTCGGAAGGGCCACCGAGGCAGGCCCTCCATGACGCGACGGGCGATCCATGCCCCGATGACGTAACCGACGACGACGTCCGACGGGTGATGGAACCGCCCCGTCACGCGGGCCAGGCCCACGAGGACGGTCGCAAGACCGACGCCCCACCGGGCCCACCGGACCTGGGGGTACCAGCGCCGGACTGTCTCGACGGCGACGCCCATGACGGTCGCATGACCCGACGGAAACGACTGCCAGGCCCCGACGATCGTGAGGGGATGGAATAAGAAGAACTCCCAGGGCCCGTCCATCGCATAGGGGCGGAGGCGCCCGATCAAGCTCTTCAATAGGAACGTCGTGCCTCCGGCGACGACCACGCCGGCCAAGAGGGAGATGCCCCACCCCCCCAGTCGGTCATCTCGCCGGAGCCAGGCTAACCCGAGGGCGAGACCCCCCACGACCAAGGGGACCTCGCCGGCGCCCAGGCGGGAGAGCCAATCGCTCCATTCGACCCATGCCGGCGTCGGTCGATACGCGTACGCCATCAGGGCATCAAGGCCCACAAGCAAGCCGGCCCCCAGGCTAAACCCCAGGAGGCGATAGAGGCTCCAGCGACTCATTGAGGTATATCCAAAAGGCACAAGATGGGTGTTGGGTGTTAGGTGTTGGGTACTTGAAAAAGGACCTAACACCGAATACCCAAGACCGGGTCTTGCCCTCTGCGCTATGTTCTATCCAGCTCGGGCGGGATCGGCAGTTCGACGGGGACCCACCGGAGCAAGGGGAAGAGGATGACCTCCCGGATCGACGTCACGTCGCAGAAAAGCATCGTCAACCGGTCGATCCCCAGGCCCAGGCCGCCCGTCGGGGGCAGGCCATACATCAGAGCCAGCACGTAGTCGGCGTCGATGGGATGGGCCTCGACGTCGCCCGTCTCCCGCTGGCGCTGTTGGTCCTCGAAGCGCCGCTTTTGGTCAAAGGGGTCGTTGAGCTCACTGAAGGCGTTTCCCAACTCCAGGCCCCCGATGAACAGCTCAAACCGCTCGACGAGACGGGGGTCGTCCCGCTTCCGTCGGGCCAGGGGCGAGATGTCGACGGGAAAGTCGGTGACAAAGGTCGGCTGGACGAGCGTCGGCTGGACGAGTCGTTCGAACAGCTCGGCGATCAACTTCCCCCAGGAGAGGTCGCCCGCCCGGGGGACGCCCAGCTCGGCCGCCCGAGCGACCAGAAAGGCCCGGTCGTAGAGCTGTTCTTCCGTAAAACCGCCGACCTCCATCAGGCCGGCCAACATCGGGAGCCGGCGCCAGGGCGGCGTCAGGTCGATCGTCTGGTCTTGAAAGGTAATCCGGAGGGTCCCGAACAGCTCGGTCGCCAGGAAGGCGACCATCTCCTCCGTCAGGCGCATGATGTCCTCATAGTCGGCATACGCCTGGTAGAGTTCCAGCATCGTGAACTCGGGGTTGTGGAGCGTCGAGACGCCCTCGTTGCGAAAGTTGCGGGCGACCTCGTAGACCCGCTCGAGGTTCCCCACGATGAGCCGCTTGAGATAAAGCTCCGGGGCGATCCGCAGGAAGAGCTCCGCCTCTAAGACGTTGTGATACGTCTTGAAGGGCCGGGCCAGGGCGCCCCCATAGAGGGGCTGGAGGACGGGCGTCTCGACCTCGATGAAGCCCCGGCTGTCCAGGAACTGGCGGATGAGCCGGACGATCTGGGACCGCCGCAGGAAGATGGACCGGACCCGAGGGTTGGCGATGAGGTCCAGGTAGCGCCGCCGGTAGCGGGCCTCGACATCCGTCAGACCGTGCCATGGCTCCGGCAAGGGGAGCCAACACTTGGCCAGGAGGGCCCATCGTTGGACGGCCAGGGTCAGCTCGCCCGTCTTGGTCCGGAACAGATGGCCCTCGACGCCGATGACGTCTCCCAGGTCGAGGTTCGTGAAGGCCTCGTAAGCTTCCGGCCCCAGGGCGTCCTGCCGGGCGTACACCTGGAGGCGGGCCTGACGGCCCTGGATGTGACAGAACGTCGTCTTACCGTGCCATCGAAGGCTCTGGACCCGACCGGCCAGACGGGCCCAGACGGTCTGGAGTCGGCCCGCATCTTGCTCATGGCCGTAAAGCTCGACGATTTCTTCTAAGGTGTGCGTGATCTCAAAACGATAGGGTAGGGTCTCGACCCCCGAAGACCGAAGCTTCTGGAGGCGCGCCCAGCGCTCCCGGACGTACTCGACTTCCGACATGGAAGGGCCTCAAGGTACGGGAATGCGGAGGGCAGGATACAAGATGCACGATGCAGGATGCAAGAGACTATAGACCCTCTCGGAAGGCCGGTTCATCTCGCCCCGAGACGAAGCTTGCCGGGTCATAACCCGTGCAGGGCAGGTCTGCGGTCTATGGTCTATGGTCCGTTTTGACCCAGGCCTCTTCGGGCAGGAGGGCCTTATGGCCGGTGGGTCGGACCTTGCGGTAGACCCGCTCGGGCGGCTGACGGCGGCCGTCGACCGTCAGGAGACGGTCGACAGAAATGCCGAAAAGACGTTCGTTCTCTTCCAGGTAGGGTCGGATGAGGTCC
>JAUQPV010000184.1 GCA_030550225.1 Acidobacteriota bacterium
TCGGGATCAGCGGCAGTACGCACGGGGAAAAGAACGATAGGAGGCCCCCGACGGCCGCCGCTACGAGATTGAGGGATTCCATCGTCGCCTCTCAATTCGGCAGTAAGGCCATAAGGCAATAAGGCAGTAGAGAGGAAAAAGGTCTTCCATGGCTATAGATGAGACCGTGAGCGTCTCAGCAAGGATCCACATACCGGATACCGGGGACGGCGGCTCCAGAGGCATCTGTCCCAGGTCGATCCTGACCGATGTCTCGGTTCGGACAATCGTTTATGGCAAGCCATTTCCCTTGCCCGGTACGACCCTCCCCGGCCTTATTGCCGTACTGCCTTACTGTCCTATTGCCTACTCCTACGTCATCCCGCCTGGTCCAGGACGAATTGAATCAGCGACCGGGTACCGAAGCCCGTCCCGCCGGCGGCCAGGTAGAAGGCCGGCTTCTCGGCCCAGAAGGGACCGGCGATGTCCAGGTGGACCCATGGCCGGTCCTCGGTGAACTCGCTCAGGAAGAGACCGCCGATGATCGTGCCCGCCTCCCGGGAGTTGGCGCTGTTTTTGATGAAAGCGATATCGCTCTTAAGCAGGGCCTTATAGTCTCTCTCTAAAGGTAGGGGCCAGAAGGCTTCCCCCGCCCGCCGGGCCGAGGCCAGGAACGCCTGCTGGAGCCCCTCGTCGTTGCTCAAGACGGCCGCAATCTGATTTCCCAGAGCGACCGTCGCCGCCCCTGTCAGGGTTGCCACGTCGATGAGCTTCTGCGCTCCCTGTCGGGCCGTGAAGACCAACCCGTCGGCCAGGACGAGCCGGCCCTCGGCGTCCGTGTTCGTGATCTCGATCGTCTTGCCGTTCATCGCCCGCACGACGTCCCCGGGCCGAGAAGCCCGACCGGAGGGCATGTTCTCGGCACAGCACAAGACGCCGTGGACCTCGACAGGCGGCTTGAGGCGCCCGATGGCCCACAGGGCCGCCAAGACGGCCGCCGCCCCCGCCATGTCACCCTTCATGTCCAGCATCGAGGCCGGTTGCTTCAGACACAGACCCCCGCTGTCGAAGGTGATGCCCTTTCCGACCAGTCCCAGGACCCCGGCGGGCGTCGTCTCGGGCCGGTAATGGAGATGGACCATCCGGGGCGGACTCTCGCTTCCCCGGCCGACGCTCAGGAAGGCGTGAGCCCCCATCGCTTCCAAGTCGGCCTCGTCGTAAATCTGGACCGCCACGCCCACCGAGGCCGCATAGTCAGCCGCCGTCTCGGCCAGCCGCTCCGGAGACAGATATCCCGGCGGCTCGTTGACTAAGTCCCGCGCCAGGGCGACGGCGTCGGCGACGACCGTAGCGACCTCGGCCGCCGACGCCACGACCGCCTCAGGGACGTCCAGGAAAAAGACCTGTTCCAGGACGGACAGCTCGGGTTCGCCGGGCTCGGTCGTCGCGTACTTGCGGAAGCTGTACTGACCCAGGCGGAGACCCTCCAAGGCGGCCCGCAGGCTCATCCGAGGGTCGTCCTCCAAGACCGGTAAGGCGAGGGCGACCCGGTCGACTCGGTCTCCCTGCAAGAGGCGACCCAGGCCGCCACAGGCCTTCCGAAGGGTCTCCCATGTCACCGGGTGGTTCTCGTCCCGCAAACCGACGATATATAAGGGACCCGCCTCCGGTCCCAGCCAGGGAACGCTCAGGACGTCCCCCAGCTTGCCCTTCCATCGACGCCGTTCCATGAGTTGACCCGGCGCCCCCTGATACCGGCGCTGGACGGCCGACCACACGTCCGGATGGGTCGGCGTCTCACCGTCGAAAAATACCGCCAGGGCCGTACCGGCCGGCAGTTCGTCCAGGAAACGAATCACCGTTACCCGCATGGATACACCTCCAAAGGCAAGGGGTCTGGGGACCCAGCGTCGGGGAATCCCGGCCCCCAAACCTGACACCCGACACCGAGCCCTACCGTAAGTCACCCGCCCGGCGCTTGCGGTCCAGGTACTCCAAGACGATTGGCGGGACCAGTCCGGCGACGTCCCCGCCGTATCGGAAAATCTCCTTGATCAACCGAGACGACACGTAGGAATACGACTCGGCCGCCATCAGGAAGACCGTCTCCACGTCCGGACACAGCCGCCGGTTCATGAGGGCCATCTGGAATTCATACTCGAAGTCCGTCATCGCCCGCAGGCCCCGGACGATGACCCGCGCCCCGACCTGGCGCACAAAGTCGACCAAGAGGCCCCGGAACGTCTCGACTTGGACGCGAGGCTCCCCGGCAAATAGGGCCTGGATCATGGCTCGCCGCTCCTCAGCCGAAAAGAGAGGCGCCTTCTCGGGATTCTCCAAGATGGCTACGACGACCCGAGGGAAGATAGAAAGGCACCGATGAATGATGTCCAGATGCCCGTTCGTGATCGGGTCAAAGGAACCGGGATAAACGGCCAGTCCCCGAACTTCCATGCCGATCTCCCCGCCCGGCGGTCCCACCGGTCGTAATGGAGCACAGGCTTCCAAGACCCAAAGGTGCCAGGCGTCTGCTCCACGATAAGGACAAACCCGCAAGGATGAAAATAGCCGGGACTCACCGATAAGGCAATCAGGTCGTCGGCCAGCCGCCGGGCCGCTGGGCCGGTCGGAAGAGGCTGGCCAGGAGGAGGAGGCTAAGGACATTGCACGCCGCCGCAAAGCCGAAGCCCACGGCCGGGCCGAAGGCGCTCCAGAGGCCGCCGACTAAGAAACTCGACAGCAGGTCGCCGATCCCATTGGCCGCCCCCAAGGCCCCAAAGCCCGTTCCCCGTAGGTCGGCCGGGAGGAACTCGGCCGCCACCGTGGGTTCCATCGCCTCGATCCCACCGACGGCGAGGCCCGCCAGGGCAAACAGCAGGACCAGGCCCTCAAGCGTCGCCAGGGGCGTCCCGGCCCGACCCCAGGCGAAGCCGGCCGCCACCAGGGCAAACAGCAGGTAGCTGAAGCCCAGGAGCCGGAGGCTCCCGAAGCGACGTGCTAAGGTCCCAAGGGCATAGGCACTGGCCGCCTGGACGACGTTAAAGAGCACGTAGAGGGCTATCGCCGTCGACGCCCGACCCGTCAGCTCCGTCGCCCGCAGGATGAGTAGGGTCGGGGCAAACTGGCCGAGTCCGAAGACACCGGCGACGGCCAGAAAATATGCAAAACGGCGGGGGAGCTTCCGGACGTCTCCCACGAATCGCCGGGCCGGCTGAGGCGGGCGCGGCGTCTCGGGGACGAAGGCCCCGATGGCGAGGACGGCCATCAGGCCGGGGATAAGGGTCAGGCCAAAGACCGTCCGGTAACCGGCGCCGGCCTGCGTGAGGGCCAGGGCCAGGAGGGGAGCGAGGACGGCTCCGATCGTGTCCATCGCCCGTTCAAACCCAAAAGCGTTGCCATAGTAGACGGGGGCCACGCTGTCGGCCAACAAAGCATTCCGGGCCGGACCCCGCCATCCCCGGGCCATCCAGGCCACGGCCCGGGCCAACAAGACCGTGACCCAGTGGGTCGCCAAGGCAAAGCTCGCCGTGGCGACGGCCGTGAGGGCGTAGCCCGACACGGCGACCGGCTTCCGACGCCCCATCCGATCGGTCAGCCACCCGCCGACGAGCTTGAAATAACTCGCCAGGCCGTCGGCGATCCCCTCGATGGCCCCGAGGGCAAAGGCCGAGGCGTGAAGTTCCAGCGCCAAGAAGGCCGGCAGGACCGTCGTGGCCATCTCATGGCCCAGGTCCGCACACAGGCTGGCGACGCCGATGGCCAACACGCCCCGGGTCAGCCACCGGGTCCGGACGACTGAAACTGCCATGGATCCACCTCAACGTAGGGCTGGGTATCGGGTGTGAGGCTTGGGAAAGCCGGAAGGGGGCAGTCGCCCAGGTCGAACGCTACGATTCGTCTCTTCTTTGAAGCCTGAACTCTCCCCCCTCCCGTCATCTCCGGATTCGGAGATTTGGAAAGAGCTCCTCAAAAGCTCTATTATAGCCCAAGTCGCCGTTTCCCTTTGAACATAGCCGTTCAGCTCGGGAGAATCCGAATGAGACCGAATTTTTCCATCGCCCGGGCGACCGGCATGGCGGACGTCCTGACGGCGGGCTGGAGCCGGAAAACCTGTCGCCGAGGCCCCGGCCTTCACCCCGTCTTCATTCTTCATTCCTCATTTCACATCCCTCATTCCTGCAGGATACCCATGTCCCGGGGCCGACGGAATTTGCGGACGGGCGGCGGTCCGGCCGGATGGGCCCTGCTGATCGTCGTCGCCCTGCTGGCGGGTATCCTCTTTTCCCTCTACATGTTCCTCGTGACGTGGCAGGACCGCCAGTGGACCGTCCTGCGGTCCTTTCAACGCCGTATGGCGGCCTACCGATGGGCGACCTACGGCCTCCGATGGGTCCTGGACCGGCATAACGAGGTCCCGCCGACCGGTCAGGCCCGCTTCCTCTTTCAACGGGAGCGCTATCGTCCGGAGGACGGCGCCTTCGTGCTGGGACCCCTGACGCCGGCCACGCCGCCGGACGGACCGTCACCGCCCTTTCAGGTCGCTTGGCGGTTTGCCGTCCTGCCGCCTTCCGCCGAGCCGCCCCTGGAGGCCCGGATGGTCGTATCCCAAGACGATCAGTCATGGGGCGGGGGCCGCGTCCGCCTGGCGCCCCTGAGCGTCGGGGCCTTCAGCCTCACCCTGGGGCCGGCGACGGCCGGCGAATGGCACGGCCAGGGACCCCCCGTCGGGGCGATCGCATATCTCAGCCCTCAGGTTCGGTTCGTCTACGATTCCCATTCCCCTTGGCAGGGCGAGTTCTGGTTCACGGGTGCCGGACCCTTCCCGGACTGGGCCCAGTCCGGGCGCTTTCACCGCACGTCCGCCTGGCCCCCATGGCGGCAATGGGACGACTGGGACCGATGGCGGCAAGCGGCCCGAACTCACGGCGTCTGCGGGGACGGCGTGGGCCTATTCGTCGGCCCCGACGGGCCGCCCGCCTATCAGGCCCAAATCCGGGTCCTCTTTGAACGGCAGGGCGTCTACGAAATCGACCTGAGCGCCTGGGACGTCTGTTCCATGATGCATGGCCAAGGCCTTCGCTACCGGGGCCAGCCCATGTTCCCGATGGACGCGACCGGGCCGGGACTCTGGAATGACTTCAACGGCATCATCTGGGTCGAAGGCCCCCTCCGACTCCGCGGCACGCTCCGGGTCCCCTGCTGGACGGAGGTCGATCCCTCCCGGCTTGAGCCTTACCACCTATGGGTCGTCCACGCTGACGGGACCGGCCTCACGCTGGACCTGCCTCTTCGGGTGGAACCGCCGGCCGAGCGGCCCGAGGCGCCGGTCCTGACCGTCCTCCACGCCGGCCCGACCTATTGGACCCGGACTGACCTGAACGCCACGCCGGACCTGATGGCCCACCTCATCACGGAGGGCTCCCATGACGGGACCGCCCTCCCCGAATCCGTCACCCAGTGGGGGACCCTGCACGTGGACGGCCCCCTGAACGCTATGCCGCCGTGGGTCCTGCGAGTCCCGGGCCGGCCCCTCCCGCCGCCCCCGGCCGGTTGCCGGGCCGACCACTGGGTCTGGACGGCCACCCTGGCCTACGACTGGCAGTAAATCGAAGCCGCC
>JAUQPV010000010.1 GCA_030550225.1 Acidobacteriota bacterium
ATTCGGGCCAGCCTCCTGAAGGACCTCCCTGCCCGCCTGGCCCGCCCGTGAGATGAGGGGGTGTAGAGTGGGTTTCCAACTCACCCCCGCCATTTGGCACCTTGGCGATTTCCCTCCACTCCCATCAGGTCAGCGAGGCTTATCCCCTGGACGACTTCCGTCAGGTCCCGGAAGCGGTCGGTGGCAGGGATGTCCGGGACGGGCGAGGCCTCGTCGTGCACCCGCCAGCGGGCGTGCAGGCCCGCCCGACGGGCACCCCGGTAGTCGAGGTCCGGGTCGTCGCCGACGTGAAGGGCCTCGGCGGGGGCGACGCCGGCCCGGCGGCAGGCCTCGAGGAAGATCGTAGCCTCCGGCTTGGCCGACCCGACGGCCGACGAGTACACGACGACGTCGAGCCAAGGCCCCAGGCCGAGCCGTTCGAGCAAAACCGGCAGGCGGCCGTCGAAGTTCGAGACGACGCCTGTACGGAAGCTCTTCTGTCGAAGCGCCTTCAGGACCTCGAGGGCGGCCGGGTCGAGCCGCCAGACGGCCGGCGTAGCAAAGGTCTCGTAGAGGGCGGCGAAATAGGCGTCGAAGTTGAAGTCGGTACTGGGTGTTGGGTGTCGGGTGTTAGAGAAGGGATGCGGAATGGGATTATCGTAGATTGCAGATTTCGGAGTCGGCGCCTCAACTCCCGGACCCACCTTGGAAGCCTGAGGCGCCTCGTCCTGGGACCAGACGCCCCGGCCGGCCCGACCGGGGCCGTAGTCTGGAGTCCACAGTCCAGGACCGAAGGTCCGGGGTCCGGCGTCCTTTCGTCGGAGGGGGACGCCACAGGCCCGCAGGGTGTCGGCGACGACGGCCCGCCACCAGGCGAATTCGGCGGCCCGTCGGGCATCGTCGGGCAAGTCTCGGGGGAAGGCCAGGGGCGGACGCCGGGGGAAGACCTCGGCGAAGGCCCGTTCGACGGCCACTGCGTCGAGGTCGAGGCCAAAGGCCCGGGCCACGTCGGCATAGACGGTCCCGACGTCGGGTTCGACGAAGGCCAGGGTCCCGACGAAGTCAAAGAAGACGGTCTTCACCGCCATCGCTTTAGCTCTTCCTGGACCTCCCGTTCGATGGCCCGTTGACGGGCGACTTCCCGCTTTTGATGAACCTTCCGGCCCCGGGCCAGGGCGAGCTCGACTTTGATGTAGGGCCCCTTCAGGTAGACCCGCAGGGGGACGAGCGTCAGGCCCTTTTCCTGAACGCGGCCGGCCAGGCGGAGGATCTCCCGCTTGTGGAGCAGGAGCTTGCGCTCTCGTGTGGGGTCCAACGTCTCGTGGGTCGAGGCGGCCGCATAGGGCGAGATGTGGCAGTTGACGAGGTAGACCTCGCCGTCCTTGACGCGGGCGAAGCTGTCCCGCAGGTTGATCCGGCCCGCCCGGGCGGCCTTGACCTCGCTCCCCCGCAGGACGATACCGGCCTCGTAGCGTTCCAAGATTTCGTAGTCATGGAGGGCCTTCCGGTTGACGGCTAAGGTCTTTTCGGGCAGGGACGGCTTCAGGGCCTTGGCCCGCATAGTGCCTCCGGGAACGGGTGGACTCGCAGGGGGAGGCTCTGGCGGAGCTGGTCCTGCCAGCGAGGGAACTCCCGGGCGACGGCCTCGTCCAGGAGGCTCTGATGGATAGCATTGTAGACCTGCTCCCAGGGCGGCCGGGTCGCCGGGTCCGGATAGAGCTGTTCGTACCGCTGGCGAACTTGCTCCGGCGGGATCAAAAGCGTATTTCGAAAGATGCGGTCCCGATAGGATCGCACGGCCAAGATCATCTCCATCACGCGGCGGAGCAGGGCCGGGTCGAGACGGGCCCCCCACGGCTTCTGACGGACGAAAGCCGTCGTCGTCCGATCGACTTCCTCGGCCGGTGGCCGCTCGAATCCGTTCTTATAGAGGTAGACGGCCGTGCGGGCGTCCCGCAGGAACTGAAGCCACAGGGGGCCGTCGTTTTGGTACGCCTGCAAGGCCGCCGCCTCGTCCCACTGCTCCGTCTGGACGCTATACCAGTATACATAGAATTTCCAAGTCCACACGTGGGTGTCGGCCGACAAGATGACCCAGTCGGCGCAGGAAGCGGCGGCTACGACGGCCATCAGGCACGACCGAAGGCTCCCCGTCCCCATGGGGTTCGGCTCCCCCCTTCATGGATCATAGCCGTTCGGTTCATGAAAATGATGTCCGAATGGCCTTTTCCAGCGCCCCGGGAAGCACGGTTCTGCAACCACCCGGCAGATGGGCAGGTCGGCCGATAGGCATATAGAGCCCTGGATGGGGAAGATGCGGCCTCAGGGCTTTTTGACTATCTGCCCATCTGCCGAACTGCCTATCTGCCGAGGTAAGGACCAAGCGCCGGCCGCTGACCCGGGCCTCATCCGACGGAGGGCGCTCCATAGCGGAGGCGGATTTCGGCGGCTCGGGGATCCGATACATGGAGGAACTGGAGCTCCGGGACGGTCCGTAAGTACATCGCCTTGCCGAGGAACCCCCGGAGGCGGCCTTGGACTTCCGTCAGGGCTGTCCGAGCCTCTCGAGCCATTCGTTCATCCCCAAGAACGTCAAAAATGACGTAGGCCGTCCGGCCGTCCGGTGTCAGGTGGACTTCCTGGACGGTGACCCACTGGAGACGGGGGTCGCTGAACTCTTGCAAGAGAATCTGAGCGAGCTTCTGGTGGATCTCACTGGCGATCTTGCGGAGAGTCCGCCGCTGGATCATGAAGCCGCCCTCGCCGGGGCATAGGGTTCCGGCACGGCGACCTCCTGGACCGTGTAGACCTCGATGAGGTCGCCCTCCTTGATGTCCTGGAAGTTCATCAGGGTCAGGCCGCACTCATAGCCCTGGGGGACCTCGCGGACGTCTTCCTTGAAGCGGCGCAGGGTGTTGATCCGGCCGTCGTAGACGACGACCTGGTCCCGAATCAGGCGGGCCCGCTCACCCCGGACGACCTTCCCCTCCCGGACAAAGCAACCGGCGACGACGCCGACCTCTTTGATCCGGAAGGTCTGGCGGACCTCGGCGACGCCGAGGACCTGTTCGACCTTCTGGGGCTTCAGCATACCGCGGACGGCGTTCTTGATATCCTCGACGGCGTCGTAGATGACGTTGTAGTAACGGATTTCGACGCCTTCCTGCTCGGCCTGTTCCCGGGCCTTCTTGTCGGGGCGGACGTTGAAGCCCAGGATGACGGCGTCGCTGGCGGCCGCCAAGAGGACGTCGCCGGTGCTGATCCCGCCGACACCGGCATGGACGATATCCAGACGGACCTGCTCGATGCTGAGTTCCTCGAGGGCCTTCTGGAGGGCCTCGAGCGAGCCCTGCGTGTCAGCCTTCAGCAAGAGGTTCAGGGCCTGGACTTCCCGACCGGCCTGGACCTGGGCGGCGATGTCCTCCAGGCGGGCCCGGCGGGCCAGACGGAGCTGTTCCTTCATCCGCTCCTGCCGGAGTTGGGCGATCCGACGGGCCTTCGTCTCGTCCCGGAGGACCTGGAAGGTATCTCCGGCCTGGGGGAGGTCCTCAAAGCCCAGGACCTCGACGGGCGTCGAGGGGGGTGCCTCCGACAGGCGCTGGCCCCGGTCGTTGAACATGGCCCGGACCCGGCCCCAGGTCGCCCCGGCGACGAACACGTCACCGACCCGGAGCGTCCCGTTTTGGACCAAGACCGTTGCCACGACCCCTCGCTTGGAGTCCAACTTGGACTCCAGGATGATGCCACGGCCGGGCAGTTTCGGATTCGCCCGCAGGTCGGCCAGGTCCGCGACCAGGAGGACCATCTCCAGGAGTTCCTCGATGCCGGTACCCTGCTTGGCGGAGATGGGGACGGCGATGGTCTGGCCGCCCCATTCTTCGACGACCAGACCGACCTGGGCGAGCTGGCGCTTGACCTTCTCGGGGTCGGCGTTCGGCTTGTCCATCTTGTTGATGGCGACGACGATGGGACAGCCGGCGGCCCGGGCGTGGTCGATGGCCTCGATAGTCTGGGGCATGACACCGTCATCGGCGGCGACGACGAGGATGACGATGTCCGTCGCCTTGGCCCCGCGGGCCCGCATCTGGGTGAAGGCCTCATGGCCAGGCGTGTCGATGAAGGTGATCTTCCGGCCGCGGACCTCGACCTGGTAGGCTCCGATCTTCTGGGTGATCCCGCCGGCTTCCTGGGCGGCGACGTTGGTCTTCCGGATCGTGTCGAGGAGCGTCGTCTTGCCGTGGTCGACGTGGCCCATGACGGTCACGACAGGGGGCCGAGGGACCCGGTCCTCGGGCCGGTCCTCGACGGCCTCCTCGAGGAGGAGCTCCTCCTCGACCGAGACAGGCCGGGCGATATAGCCGAACATCTCGGCGACTTCGACGGCCAGGTCCATCGGGACCGTCTGGGTCAAGGTCATCAGGTGGCCCTTTTTCAGGAGGGCCTTGATGAGAATCGGGGCCTTCACGTTCAGGCGTTGGGCCAAGTCCTTGACGGTGATACCTTCAGGGATCGTGATCTCCTGGATTTCCGTGACGGCCCGGGGCAGGAAGTCCTCTTCCCGACGCTTGGGCAAGACGAGTTCCTTTTCCCGCTCCCGAATGCGGGCCAGTTCCCGTTCCTCCTCTTCCTTCGTCCGGGGCCGCTTCCGTTCGACCTTCGGGGGCGGCGGCGGGACAAAAGGTCGGTGAAGGTCCGATACAGGCGGACCGCCCGCTTGCGTCGAGGCCCGATGCCACTCGCCGAGTCGAGCACCGGACGCCCGGGCCGGGGACGTCTGGGCCGGGCGGTCGCCCATCCTCACGTAGTCCCGGCGCTCCTTCACCCGGCGAAGTTCCTCTCGGAAGGCCCGTTTGTGGGGTCGGGTCTCCCGGGCCATGTAGCGCTCTTCAGGCGGTCGCTCGGGAATCCGTTCCGGCCCGGGGGGCGTCTCCGGGCGAGGGGCCTCCAGGCGGGCTTCTCGCTCCCGCCGTTCCTCTCGCCGCTCCGGGCGGCGCTCCGGGCGTTCTTCCCGCCGCGGGGGTCGGGGCGGACGCTCCGGCGGAGCCGGCCGGACCGGCGAGGGTTCGACAGACGGCGGGGATTCGACGGACGGCGGGGGCGCTTGCAGGGTCTCTGGCGTCACCGAAACCGGCGGGGCCTCGACCGAGACGGCCGATACCGGGGTGACGGGGACTTCCGACGGCCGGGGCGTCACGGGTTCAACGGCCACCGGGGCCGGCTCGGCCGGCGGGACCGGGACCGACGGTGGGGCCGGCGGCTCGACGACCGGCGGCGGAGGCGGCGTCACCTCGACGGGGACCGTCGCCGGGGCCTCCTCGACGGGTACCTCTTTGGGTTCCTCCTTCGGGGTGACGGAAAGAATTCCCTCCCGAATATAGTAATCCCGTACCTTGCGGGCGACGTCCGCGTCGATGACGCTGGCGTGAGACGTCACCAGAATGCCCATCCCGTTTAGGATGGTGATGACTTCCTTGCTGGGGCGGCCCAGCTCACGGGCTAACTCGAAGACACGCATAAATCTTCATTCCTCGTGACGGCGTGATGGCGTGACGACGTGAAGAATCCGGCTACCCCACGGCCACCGGCCGGACCGCAGGCCGCGTCACGCCGTCACGTCATCACGAAGCTTACGAGGCGGCCGTCGTCGACTCCGTCGGTTGAGTCTTGTAGCGGCCTCGGGTAAACGCCCGAAGGGCTTCCTTGATCGTCCGGGCCGTCTCCGGCGTCATGCCCGGGACTTCCATCAACTCGGCGATGCCCGCCTGGATCAGGGGCATCAGCCGGTCGTACCCCCGCTCGATCATCCGCTGAATCAGGCCCTCGTCGACCTGATGATAGGTCCGAAGGATGCGATAGAACTCCTCGACCGACGGGGTCACACCGAACTGGCCCTCCTTCTCGCTGGCCCGGATGACCTCGATGCGCCAGCCGACGAGCCGGGAGGCCAGCTTCACGTTCTGGCCGTTCTTCCCGATGGCGATGGACAGCTGTTCGTCCGCCACGACGGCTTCGAGGACCCGCTCCTCTTCGTCCAGGACGTGGACCTCCAGGACTTTCGCCGGCTTGAGGGCATTGGCGGCAAACTCGCAGATATTGTCCGACCACTGGATCACGTCAATGCGCTCGCCGTGGAGCTCATTCATGATGGCCTGGATGCGGGTGCCCTTCACGCCCACGCAGGCCCCGACCGGATCGATGTGGGGACTCTTCGAGTAGACGGCGACCTTCGCCCGCTCTCCGGGTTCCCGTACGATGCGGACGACCTCGACGAGGCCCTTAAAGATTTCCTCGATCTCCATCTCCATCAGGCGGTAGATGAAGTCCGGGTGGACCCGGGAGACGACGAGTTGGGGCTCCTCATGTTCGTACACCTTCACCAGCAGGGCGCGCACGTACTGGCCCCGCTCGAAACGGTCCCGGGGGAGCTGAAACTCCTTGGGGAGTAGGGCCTCCGTATCGGGCAGGTCCAGGGTCACGTCGCCCTTCCAAACGGCTTTCACCGTGCCCGTCACGATGCGGCCGACCTGGTCTTTGTAAATCCGAGCGATCTTCTGCCGTTCCGCCTCCCGGACCTTGTGAAGGATGACCCGCTTGGCGATCTGGACGGCCTTGAGGCGGGAGAGTAAGTCACCCGGGTAGGGGACCTCGACCTCCTCCCCGACCTGCACGTCGGGCTTCCAGTGTTGGGCCTCCTCGATAGAAATCTCCACGTCCGGATGCTGAACCGACTCGACGACCCGCTTGCGGACCAGTAGATGGATCGTCCCCTCTTGGCGGTCCAGCCGAACAGAAAGCCGCTCCTTCGGCCGGGCCAGCCGACGAGAGGCCGTCAAGACAGCGTCCTCGATGGCCTCGATGAGGTACCCCGGGTCGATACCCTTCTCCCGGGAGACCTGCTCGATGGCCGTGATCAACTCCTTGCTCATCGTCCTCAGCCTGTCGGTCTCGATTTTTCGACAAAAATTTAAGACTCCACGGAGTTATCTGCCAGATGCACACGGATCACATCCTGCCACGGGATGTTCAGGCTACGGTCGGCGTCCGTCTGGAGCCGAATCCCCGTCGGGTCGGCTTCTCGAAGCGTGCCCCGCCAGATGACCGGCCCGCCCGAAGCCGACCGACCGAGGACCCGGACCGACCGACCGAGGGCCCAGCGAAACTCCCGCGCCGTGCGGAGCTCCCGTCCCACGCCCGGCGAGGAGACCTGCAGGCGCCAGTCCCCCGTCAGGAACTCGTCCCAGGGGACCTGGGCCTGAAGGGCCTGGGTCGCCCGTACGCACATGGCCACATTCACGCCCCGGGGATGGTCGATGGTTACCGCGACCAGCGTAAAGCGGCCCTGTTTGACCTGGCAATCGACCAGGGTCAAGCCCATCGAACGCAGGACGGCTTCGATATGTTCTTCCAAGGCCTGCCACGGGCGCGGCGCAAAAGGATCCCCTTTCATCGTCCACACCATACCCGGGGATCGGTTCTAATTTACGGTATCCCGTGGAATAATGCAAACGGCCGGTCGGGAGACGGCGCCATGACTGGCGACGTTTCAGCCGGATCGCTACTATATTATCGTCGTTAGCATTCGAATGGCGGAGGCTTGAGGTATGGACCGCCGGACGATCGTGCTTGGGTCGGACCACGCTGGATACGACTTGAAGGCCCGGATCCGGCGACTGTTAGAAGCATGGGGGGTTCCCGTCGAGGACGTCGGCGTCGACACGAGCGCCGTCTCCGTCGACTACCCCGACATCGCCGCCGAGGTCGCCCGCCGGGTCCAGCAGGACCCCCGACGGCAGGGCCTGCTCGTCTGCGGGACCGGCATCGGGATGGCGATGACGGCCAACAAGTTTGTGGGCATCCGGGCGGCCGTCTGCCACGACGTGTACACCGTCCAGATGGCCCGGGCCCATAACGATGCCAACGTCCTGTGTATGGGGGCTCGCGTCCTGGCGGACCTGGACGACGAAACCCTGGCGGCCATGCTCCGGGCCTGGCTCGAGACGCCTTTCGAGGGCGGTCGGCACGAGCGGCGGGTCGCCAAGATCCGGGACCTGGAGGCGGCCGGATGCAAGACGCAGGACGCAGGATGCGAGATGCGGGAATAAGGATTGGCTCATGCGGGCCCATTTGCCTAAGGCGATGGCTCGTTACCCTGAGACTCGGATGAGGCGAGGCCATGCGGTGCAAGCAGTGTAAGGAAAAGGCCGTCCTCTTTATGCCGGCTCACCGACTGGCCCTGTGTAAGGTCCACTATCCGCTGTGGTTTCGCAAGCAGGTCCGACGGGCCGTCGACCGGTTCCGGATGCTCCGACCCGGCGAACGGGTCCTCGTCGCTGTTAGCGGCGGTAAGGACAGCGGCGCCCTCTGGCATGCCCTTCATCACCTGGGCTACGAGACGGAGGGCCTCTACATGCACTTGGGCATTCGGGTCGAGGGCTACTCGGACCAGTCCTACGAGGCCGTCCGTCGGCTGGCCGAAAAGCTGGGCCGGCCCCTCCACGTCGTCGACTTTCGGGAAGAGCTCGGCATGGGGATCGACGAGGTCCGGGGCGTGACAAACCGACCGCCCTGCTCGGCTTGCGGTCTGTCTAAACGCTACCATATGAACCAAGCGGCCCGACGCCTGGGCTTCTCGGTCATCGCCACGGGACACAACTTGGACGACGAGGCCGTCACGCTGTTGAACAACGTCTTGGCCTGGAACACGGAGTTCATGGTCCGTCAGGCGCCCGTCCTGCCCGAGGACGAGGGCTTCGTCCGGAAGGTCAAGCCCCTGATCTTTCTGGAGGAGAAGCAGACGACCGTTTACGCCCTCGTCGAAGGCGTGCCCTTCGAGCGGGACGAGTGCCCCTTCTCGGTCGGTTCGACGAACCTCGTCCTGAAGGACGTCATGTATCGTCTCGAGGCCCACTCGCCGGGCACGAAACGACGGTTCGTCGAGGGCTTCTTCCAGTGGCGGGCCCAGTGGCTCGACGAGGCCCTGAAGACGAAACCTGACCTTCGGGCCTGCGCCGTCTGCGGGTATCCGACGACCGGTGAGGTCTGTGCCTACTGCCGTCTGAAGGCCCAGATTCAACGCCGCCTGGCGATCGTACCGTAGAGGCATTCCCTATGGCCTTTACCGTCAAGGAGTTTACGGATTTACTCAAGCTCCTGGATGAGCACCCCGAATGGCGGGAAGAGCTCCGTCGACGGCTCCTGACGGACGACCTCCTGGCTCTGCCCGAACGGGAAGACCGCCACTTCCGTCAAATTCTCCTGATCCTCCAGGAGTTGGCCGAGGCCCAGAAGCGGACCGAGGACGAGCTTCAGGCCTTGGCTCGCCGAGTCGAAGGTCTGACTCAGCGGGTCGACGACCTGGCCGCTCAGGTCCAGGCTCTGACGAAACGGGTCGATGACTTGACGAAACGGGTCGACGACCTGGCCGCCCAGGTTCAGGCCCTGACTCAGCGGGTCGACGACCTGACGGTTCAGCTTCAAGCTCTTGCCGTGCGCTTTGAGGAATTAACCGGACAAGTCCAGTCTTTGGCCCGTCGGGTTGACCGTTTCGGGGCTCGACTGGGTGTCGAGACGGAACGGCAAGGCCGGGCCCGCCTGGCAGAGGTCCTCCAACGGAAAGGTTTCCGCCTGCTGGAGCCCATCTTGGCTATAGCCCGGGGGCCTTTGGAGGTCGATGGCTTAGCTCGGGTTGAGACGCCGGACGGACGTCGCCTGTGGGTCCTGCTGGAGGCCACCGAGCGGCTCTTCCCGAGGAATGTGAGCCGCTTCATCCGGAAACTCCGACATCCGGCTTTGACGGCGTACCTGCGGGCGGAGGACCCCACGGCCGAGGCGGTCCTGCCGTATTTGTACGGGACGACCGTATATCGTCATTCGCTGGCTGGTGCTCAAGAGGCCGGCATCGGCATCTTGACGGACCCGGTCGGCGAAGTCATCGAGCCCAGGTCGTGGGTCTTCTAATCGCTTTTCACTCTATGCCCTGTCCCTTGACCTGGCATGCAGTTTCGGATTCGACCGACCGACTGGGTCGAGTACCTGGCCCTATGGTTGAATCGAGCGCCTGTCCCGGTCGCCGAGGCGATGTTCGGGATGGGCGTCGCCCGGGTCGTCATGGCCGGTGTGCGGCTGGGCGTCTATGCCGAGCTGGCCCGGGGCCCGGCGACGGCTGAGGTGCTGGCCGAGCGGCTCGGTCTGGACCCCCGGGGGACGGGCCATCTGCTGGCCTCTCTGGCGGCGTTGGGTCACCTGCGGCGGCGCGGCGATCGCTACGCACTCCGGGGCCGCCTGCGCCGCTGGCTTGACCCGGCTTCGCCGACTTATGTCGGGACGTTCCTGGAGTTCAACGAGGACCAGTGGGCCTGGTGGTCCCACCTGGAGGAGGCCATCCGGACGGGCCGGAGCTTCGATATTCACACGGTCCCGCCGGAGGACCCCTTCTGGCGGCGGTACGTCACGGCCATGTACGAGCTGGCCCGCTTAGCCGCCCCAGAGGTCGCCCGCCGGCTTCGGCTTCCCCGAAGACCCCGGCGGCTCCTCGACCTGGGCGGCGGTCACGGGTGGTACGCCGCCGAGCTGTGCCAGCGGTATCCGACCCTGCAGGCGACGGTCCTGGACCTGCGGGGGAGCGTCCGCATCGGGCGGGACATCATCGAGCGAGCCGGGATGAGCGACCGGGTGACGTTTGTCGAGGGCGACTTCCTGCGGGACGACCTCGGCGGACCTTATGACGGCGTCCTGTGCTTCCAGGTCATCCACCACCTGACGCCGGCCCAGAACGTGGAACTGTTCCGTCGGGTCCGTCGTGTCTTGGCACCGGGCGGGACGCTGGCCGTCCTGGACTACTTTGCGTCGCCCCGTCTCCGGCGACCGGAGGCCGCCTTCTTGGGGCTTCACTTTTACCTAACGTCGGCGGCTTCGACGTACACAGAGGCCGACCTGCGGGCCTGGCTTCGGGACGCCGGCTGGGACCGATTCCGCCGACGCCGTCTCCGCCGCGTTCCGGTGCAGGCGCTCTATGAAGCCTGGCAATAAGGCAGTAAGGCATGGGGGGAACGCAAGGAGCTATCGAAATTATACCGGGTGACTGTTTCCAAGTCTGTGGATCGGCGGGCCGATAACTGCGACCGATCGGGCAAGATGAAGAGGCTGAAGGGAAAGGCCTCGGCTTCCCTCATTGGAAGGGGGTGCCAGGCATTCATGCACCAAAAATGAAATCGTCACGACGACCGTTTACTTGGCCTACTGGGCTCGTTCGCCTTACTGCCGAATCTCAAGGGTCCCATGTCCGTCTATCTGGCCATCGAAACGTCCTGTGACGAGACGGCCGTGGCCGTCGTGACCGACGCATTCCGGGTCCTCGGCCATCGGGTCGCTTCGCAGATGGAGCACGGCCCCTACGGGGGGGTCGTCCCGGAACTGGCGGCCCGCCGGCAATTAGAGGTCCTCCCGGCCGTCTTCGAGGCCACGCTTCAAGAAGCCGGCCTCTCGGTGGAGGCCATGGATGGCATCGCCGTCACGCGGGGGCCCGGCTTAGCCGGGTCGCTCCTGGTCGGGGTCGCCTTTGCGAAGGGCCTGGCCGTGGCTTACGACAAGCCCCTCGTGGGGATTCATCACGTCGAGGGCCATTTGTGCGCCGTGCGTCTGGAGACTCCCGACGTACCCTTGCCGGCCCTGGGCCTCGCCGTGTCCGGAGGTCACACGCATCTTTACTACATCGCCGACTGGCGGGACTTCCGGCTCGTCGCCCGGACCCGGGACGATGCCGTCGGGGAAGCCTTCGACAAGGTGGCCAAGCTCTTAGGCTTAGGCTATCCCGGCGGGCCCATCATCGACCGGATGGCCGAGTCGGGCGACCCCCGGGCCTTTTCCTTTCCGGTCCCCCAGATGTCGGACGGGTCCCTGGACTTCAGCTTCAGCGGCTTGAAGACGAACGTTATGAACGTCTTGAAGCGGGACCCCCGGGCCTTTGCTCCGGACGCCGAGGGTCGGTGGCCCCAGCGGACGTATGATCTCTTGGCGTCCTTTCAGCAGGCCGCCGTCGATCAGCTCTTGGACCGGACCCGTCGGGCCCTTCGGATGATCCCCGTCCGGGCTCTCGTCGTGGCCGGGGGCGTCGCCTCGAATCGCCAGCTTCGCCGAGCGATGGGGGACCTATCGGAGGAGATGGGCGTCCCCGTCTACATCCCTCGGCCGGACCTATGTACCGATAACGCGGCCATGATCGGGGCGGCGGCCGTGGCCCACTTTCAGGCCGGCCAACGGGACGACCCCCTCCGGATGGACGCCGACCCGGCGTGGGAACTCGGCACGGCCTTCTGGATGTCCTTCCGGCAGGGATGATGGGGGCCCGGGGCGAGCTACGGGAGCCCTCACCGAAGCCGTAAGAAGCTGACGAACAGGAGGAAATGCCCCACCAGGAAGCAGGCGCCCCCGAAAGGCGTGAGGACCGCCAGCCACCGAGCGCCCGTCAGGGCCAGGGCATACAGGCTGAACGAAAACAGGGCGATGCCGAGGGTATAGAACAGGCCGGCGTATCCGACCATGGGGACCCGTTCCGCCAGGACGGCCACGACGAGCAGGGCGACGGCGTGGATGAGCTGATACCGGACGCCGACCTCAAAGACGTCCAGCCGGTCCGGCGGGATAGAGCGCCGGAGGCCGTGGGCCCCGAAAGCCCCCAGGGCTACGCCGAGCAGGAGCCCCAAGGCCCCGATGATACCCCACGTCCGCATAGCCTCGCCTCTCCCCGGGGATTCACGTCGTCCGCCGGAGGCGGTCCAACTTCTGGACAAACGCTCCCCGGTGCCGGGCCGAATTTAGGACGGCCAGGATCGTGTCTTCGCCGGCCACGGTCCCCAGGAGTTCGGGCCAGGCCAGACGGTCCAGCAGGTCGGCCACGGCCGGGGCCGCGCTCGGGGTCGTCTTGATCAGGACGAGGTTTCCCGTGCTCCGGACGTCCGTGATGAACTGTTGAAAGACGGACCGAACCTGTTCGGGCTCCGGCTTCGGCGCTGGGACCGGGGCCGGAAGGACATAGCGAGACTGGCCCCGGCCGATGGGGATGCGGATGACGCCCATCTCCCGTAAGTCTCGGGAGATGGTCGCCTGTGTCACCGAGACGCCCCGAGCCGCCAGGCGGTTCTGCAAGTCCCGATGGGTCCCGATGACCTCCTGTTCGAGGATCTCCCGAATCCACCGTTGACGAACGGCCTTGGATATCGGCATGGGCCGATAGGGACGAAGAGGTGCGAGATGCAAGATACAGGATGTGAGATGCGGGATGCAAGGGTCGCCTCTCCACCGGGAACCAGTCTCGGCGAGGTTCGGAAAGATCCTTTCGTAAGACGACAGGAGGCTTTGAGTAAGATTTTGGGTGAGGCCCATAGTCAATTCGACAACCGATGGACCCTCCAGTATAATACCGTCATACCCCGGAGGTCGTGCATGGAGCTCACGAGGAGGTCCTTCCTGAAGTTGGGCCTTCAACTCGGGGCGAGTGGAGCCCTCGTGAAGGCCTTGGGCTTTGACGTGCGACCGGCCCTGGCCCAGACCCGGGCGCTTAAGATCGAGCGAACGACCGAGACGCGGAGCATTTGCCCCTACTGCTCGGTCAGTTGTAGCGTGATCATCCACACCCTCGGTGACAAAGCTCACAACGTCACGGGTACGACGGTCGTTCACGTCGAGGGTGACCCCGATAGCCCTATCAATCGGGGCACGCTCTGTCCGAAGGGGATCACCCTCAAGCAGAACATCGTCAATGACTTGCGGTTGACCAAAGTCCTGTACCGGGCCCCCGGGAGCGACAAGTGGGAAGAAAAGTCCTGGGACTGGGCCATCGACCGAATCGCCCGCCTCATCAAGGATACGCGGGACCGGCACCTGATCGAGCAAGACCATAAAGGCCGGGTCGTCCACGCCCTGACGGCCATCGGCGTCATCGGCGGCTGTACGGATACGAACGAAAACAACTACCTTCTCACGAAGGCGTTCCGGGCGGGCCTTGGGGTCATCCCCCTGGAACAGCAGTCCCGGATCTGACACGGCCCGACGGTGGCCAGTCTGGCCGCCACATTCGGCCGTGGGGCGATGACCAACGGCTGGACCGACATCGCCAACGCCGACGTCATCGTGGCGATGGGCGGTAACCCGGCCGAGAACCACCCCGTCGGTTTCCGCTTCGTGATGGAGGCCAAGCGGAAGCGGAACGCCAAGCTCGTGTGTGTCGACCCCCGCTTCAACCGCACGGCGGCCGTCGCCGACCACTTCGTGCAAATCCGCACGGGGACCGACATCGCCTTTCTCAACGGCCTGATCCACTACGCCCTCCAGAACGGTCGGTACAACGAGGAGTACATCAAGTACTATACAAATGCCCCGTTCATCGTGAAGGAGGGGTACGAGTTCGACGAAAAGGAAGGCGTCTTCTCCGGTTGGGACGAGTCGAAAAAAACTTATGGGGATAAATCCACATGGGACTACGAACGGGACGACCAGGGCTATGTCAAGGTCGACCTGACCCTCCAACATCCTCGGTGCGTCTTCCAGCTCATGAAGAAGTTTTTCGCCCGCTATACGCCCGAGGTCGTCGCTCAGATCTGCGGTTGCTCGAAGGAAGACTTCCTGAAGGCGGCCGACATCATCACCTCGACCTATGTCCCCGCCAAGGCGGCGACCTTCCTGTACGCCCTGGGATGGACCCACCACAGCCATTCGGTCCAGCTCATCCATGCGGCGGCGATGCTCCAGCTCCTGCTCGGCAACGTGGGCGTCGCCGGCGGCGGCGTCAACGCCCTCCGGGGTCACGCCAACATCCAGGGCGGGACTGACTGTGGCATGGCGTACCACAACACGGCCGGGTACATTCCCATCCCGAAGGCCGCCAACCAAAGTCTGAAGGAGTACCTCGAGGCCCATACGCCGAAGCCCCTGCGCCCGAACTCGATGAACTTCTGGCAGAACCTCGACCGCTTCTTCGTCAGTCAGTTGAAGGCCTTTTACGGCGACCACGCCACGAAGGACAACGACTTCGGTTATCACCTTCACCCGAAGCTCCCCGAGGACCCCCAGACGGGGAAGCCGGAGAACTGGAGCTGGGCCTTCATCTTCGACGCCATGCACCAGGGCAAGATGGAGGGCTTCATCAGCTTCGGGATGAACCCCGTCAACAATGGACCCCACTCCCGGAAGGTCATCGCCGCCCTGGCGAAGCTGAAATGGCTCGTCGTCGTCGAGACCTTCCAGACCGAGACGGCGGCCTTCTGGAAGCCGGACATCCTGAAGCTGGTCGGCCTGAAACCCGAGGACGTCCAAACGGAAGTCTTCCTCCTGCCGGCCGCCAACTTCGCCGAAAAGGACGGGACCTTCACGAACTCGGGCCGCTGGATCCAGTGGAAGTGGAAGGCCATCGACCCGCCCGGCGAGGCCAAGCCCGACCAGGAGATCATCGCCCGCCTCTTCCTGAAGGTCCGGGAGCTCTACCAGAAAGAAGGCGGGAAGTTTCCCGACCCTGTCCTGGCCCTGAACTGGTGGTACACGAATCCGGCGAACCCGTCCCTCGAGGAGGTCCTTAAGGAGATCAACGGCTGGGCCCTGACGGATGTCCCCGACGAGAAGGACCCGACGAAGGTCGTCCTGAAGGCCGGGGACCAGCTGAGCGCCTTTCTGCAACTCCGGGCCGACGGCTCGACGCTGTCGGGGAACTGGCTGTATATCGGTGTTTACACGAATGCGGGCAATCTGGCCAAGCGCCGTTCGACGGAGGACCCGACGGGCCTGGGGTTCTTCCATAACTGGTCGTTCAACTGGCCGGCCAACCGTCGCATTATGTACAACCGTTGCTCGGCCGATGCCCAGGGCCGACCGTGGGACCCGAACCGGCCGGTGATCGCCTGGAGAAATGGAAAGTGGGTCGGCGACGTGCCCGATTACAAGGCGGACGCCCCGCCGGAGGCCGTGACGACGGGCCTCGGCCCGTTCATCATGCTCCCCGAGGGCGTCGCCCGCCTGTTCGTCCCCGGTCAGTTTGCCGACGGGCCGTTCCCCGAATTCTACGAGCCCCTTGAGTCCCCCGTGAAGAATGTCTTGCATCCCTCCCACAGCTCGAACCCCGTCGCTGTCGTCTTTCAGACGACCCAATACGACAAGCTGGGCACGCCCGACGAGGGCTATGACATCGCCTGTACGACGTACCGGCTGACCGAGCACTTCCACTACTGGACGAAGAACAACCCGTACAACGTCCAGCTCCAGAACGAGTTCTTTGTCGAGATCCCCGAAGAGCTGGCGCAGAAAAAGGGTATCCGAAACGGCGACATGGTTCGCGTGATTTCGGCGCGGGGCGAAGTCCGGGGCCGAGCGATGGTGACCAAGCGGATCCGCCCGATGGTCGTCAACGGTCGGACGGTCTACCAGATCGGGATGCCTATCCACTGGGGCTTCCTCGGACGGGGCAAGCAAGAGGGCGGGTTGGCCAACATCCTGACGCCGACGGTCCTCGACCCGAATTCCTTCGCACCCGAATATAAGGGGTTCCTCGTTAAACTGGAAAAAGCGTGACGACCCGCGGGGAGGATGGCGATGCCGACGGTCAGCTTGGAAGTCAAGGCCATCTCGGCGGCGACGACGCCGGCCCCCGGGATGAAGGAAGCCCCCCGAGTCGCCAAGCTCATTGACGTCTCCTCTTGCATCGGTTGCAAGGCCTGCGAGGTCGCCTGTCAGGAGTGGAACGACCTGCCGCCCAGCGTGGACCGGCCGTTTACCGGCTCCTATCAGACGATGCCGGACCTGTCCTGGAACTTCTGGCAACTCATTAAGTTCAACGAGATCCTGCGGGGGGACGGCCGTCTCGAGTGGACGATGACGAAGTACCAGTGCATGCACTGCGCCGACCCCGGCTGTCTGCGGGCCTGTCCGGCGCCGGGTGCCATCGTCCAGTACGCCAACGGGATCGTCGATTTCGTGCAGGAGAACTGTATCGGTTGTGGCTATTGCATCACGGGCTGTCCCTTCGACGTGCCTCGGCTGAATCCTCAGACGGGTAGGGTCTCCAAATGCACGCTCTGTTCGGACCGGGTCGCCGCCGGTCTTGAACCCGCCTGTATCAAGGCCTGCCCGACGAACTGTCTGAGCTTCGGGACGAAGGAGAAGCTCCTTCTGATCGCCCACCAGCGGGTCGAGCAGTTGAAGGAACGGGGCTTCCCGAACGCCGGCGTCTACGACCCGCCGGGCGTCGGCGGGACTCACGTCATCTATGTCCTGCCGCACGCGGACCGACCTGAGGATTACGGCCTGCCGAAAGACCCGAAGGTCTCGTGGACCCTGAAGCTATGGAAGGGCCCCTTGAAGTGGTTAGGCCACTTGATCGTGTTCGGGGGCATCCTGGGGGCCTTTGTCCACTATCTCCGCTTTGGCCCCCACCGGGCCCGGGAAGAGGATACGGGGAAGTAGGGAAATGGCGTGAAATCCAAGGAGGTGACCTATGGCGGAGCGGGATGAGATCCAACGATTCACGATGGCTGAGCGCCTCATCCACTGGGCCGTGGCGATTACCTTCGTCTACCTGGTCCTGTCGGGACTGGCCTTATTTTACCCGAGCTTTTATTGGTTGGCTTCCGTGCTGGGCGGCGGTCCCGTCATCCGCCGGTGGCACCCCATCGTCGGTGTCGCCATGTTCGTGTTTCTGCTGGGGATGTACCTGCAGTGGCGGCGGGACATGAAGCTGGACGACCTGGACCGCCAGTGGCTCCGTCAAGTGGGCAAGTACATTCGCCATGAAGAGGGTGTCCCCGAATCGGGCCGCTTCAACGCCGGGCAGAAGCTCCTCTTTAAGACGATGAGCCTGATGGGTCTCCTGCTCCTATTGTCGGGGATTCCCCTGTGGTTTCCGCTGCGCTTTTCTCGCAGTCTTCGAGAATGGAGTATCTTAGTCCATGAAATCGCGGCGTTGGTTGCCATCGGTGGCTTGATCGCCCATATTTATATGGGAACGGCCGTCGTGCGGGGTAGTATGCGGGCGATGCTGACGGGTTGGGTGTCGCGAGCGTGGGCGCGAGCGCATCATCCCCGATGGGCCCGAGAGGTCGAACGCACTCCTTAGTCAAAAACCCGACGACGGGAAACCAAGCGCTGTCTCCCCTGGGGCGGTGGGTGTCCCCCCCGCCCCAGGGGTCCTCCCCGATGGGTTTGAATGGCCTCCTTCTCGTGGGAACAGCGAATCCAGCGCGTTGAAACCCTCTTTCAGCGATATGAATTCGCCCGGGATGTCCTGAGCTTCACCCGGGAGGTCCTCCGGTTTCAGCAAGAAGTCTATCGCCGCATCGAGCAGAAGCTGGGCGCCGAGGTCTTCGCCTTCCAGACGTCTGTCCGTCAGCTCCTATCCGACCGATGGGGGATCTTTGTCTGGGAAGGGAATGAGCGCCCTCTTCGAGGGGACTTCCTGGACGTCCACCTGCCCGCGTTTTTCCCCCTCTTTGATGCATACCTGGACCTGATCCGTCGGGTCGGGCCGCCGACCCTGGCGGCCGTCGCCGACCAGCTCCGGACGGACCTGACGGCTGAAGAGGCCCGTCAAGTCCTGCAGGCGTATTGGCGACATGAGGCCTTACCGACAGGGCTGGCTGAGACAGAGGAAGAATCCACCCAGCTCCAGGCCGTCCTGGCTTTCCTGGCCAAGCCGTTCCTTCAGCCCTATGCCGAGTTCCTGGCCGACCGATATCCCGACAAGGAATGGCTCGATGAAGTGGTCGCCGAGGGCACGCCGGGCGGCCTCTGTCCCCTCTGTCAGAGCCGACCCCAGTTGTCCGTCTTACGACCCGAGGCCCAGGGCACGAAGCGGTCCCTGCTGTGTGCCCTGTGCGGGATCGAGTGGCGTTTCAAACGGATCTGTTGCCCGGCCTGCGGCGAAGAGCGTTTCTGGAATCTGGCGTACTACAAGACCCAGGAGTTTCCCCACGTCCGGGTCGAGGCCTGTCTCCGTTGCCGTCGGTACTTGAAGGGCATCGACCTTTCCGTCGACGGTCGGGCCGTCCCCCTCGTCGATGAAATCGCCGCTTTACCCTTGGACCTGTGGGCCGCCGAGCAAGGATTCCAGAAAATCGAACTGAACCTGGTCGGGGGATAAGAGGAAATCGGGGGCCGTATGTTAGGTAGCGGATACTTGGTACCTAACGCCTAATCAGATACTTCCGTTACGAGGAAGATGAGCGGGGCGGGATAACGGGGATGATGGGCGTCGCCCTGTCCTCGGGAGCGGCCGCCGGCCGGGTCGCCTGGATCAGTTCGTTCATCAGTTCCGAGAGGTCCAGGTCGTAGGCGACGGCGACGTCCAGGAGTGTCTCGACACCCCGGGCCAAAGACGCCGGACGCTCCCGCACGTTTCGGGCCTCCAAGACTTGCCGGGCGGCTGGAAGGACCCGCCGGACCTCGTCGAGGGTCATAAACGGCGTGATGGGAATCCGCTCGTCCCGATAGAGCCGGTCCCAAAAGAGTGCCTCGACCAGCCGACTGACTTTCTGTTGGTCCCGCCGGACCTCCTCCAGCCACTGCCGGAGCTGAAAGTCGAGACGTTCCACGAAGAACCGAGTCCGGGCCATCCGGCGGGCCAGGACGACCAGACCCACCAGCAAAGTGAACCAGGCTAAGCCCAACCATCCGAGCATCGTGCCTCCTCCGGCGACCGGTTGAGCAGAGGGGTAAGTCGGTGGGGGGACGAGGCATGCCTCACCCCACCCATCGTGCTTTCTGGAAGATGGAAAAGCCGTAGGGCACCATTCTCACAAACCGCACGGCCCTGTCAAGTTATCCAACTTGCGAGCTTGATTTGGGATATGTCTGGGACTATTTTTAGACGGTATTCACGAGAATCCCAGGGTCTCTGAAGTATTTTTAGGGGATCTCGGTGACGGGTCTTGAGTATGAAGCCCTTGAAGGGAATGACGCCGAAGGTTCAGGACCCGGGCCGGAGATGCAGGGGTAGGAGTCATGGGGCCTCGATTTCCGAAACCGTCGGGACGGCCCCGTCGTCCATCCAAGAAGTTTCTATCGTCCCCGGCATCCCACCCTTTCAACTCTCCCATTTTCGGGGACGCTACTATGAGCTGGAGTGGAGGGGGACAAGCTGACCTCTTAGACTTAGCCCGGAAGTTCATGTACCTGACGGAGCCCAAGGCCGTCATTGAGACGGCCTTTGCGGTCCTGCGGGAACGCCTCCGACCGGATGCCATCAGCTTACTTGAACCCGACGCCCGGATGGAGTTTTTGGACCTGACGTTTGCCGAGGGTTGGAGCCGGGCTTACGTCGGCCAGCTTCGACTTCCGTTGACGCCGCCTGAAAGTAGCGGTGTAGCCTGGGCCGTCCACGCTCGGCGCCCGATCGTCCGAGACCCCGTCCGGTGCGACCCGCCGACGGCCGTCCCGGCACCCGTGCGGGAAGCCGGCGTCCGGAAGTCCCTGATCGTGCCGCTCCTGATGCTGGACCGGGTCCGGGGGGTCCTGGTCCTGGACGCCCTCGCGGACCGGGACTTCGGCGACAACGAGGTCCGTTTCGCTGACCTGGTCGCCCATCTGATGGCCGTTGCCCTGGAGCGGGCTCGGCAGTATCAGGTCCTTCAAGAAGCCCAAGCCCGATATCGGAATCTTTTTGAGCGGGTGCCCGTCGGGCTGTACCGCACGACGCCGGACGGTCGGGTCCTCGACGCCAACCCGGCCCTGGTCGAGATGCTCGGCTATCCAGACCGGGCGTCCCTCCAGGCGGTCCCGGCCCTGGATATCTATGTGGATCCGGCGGACCGTCGCCACTGGCAGGCGACCGTCGAGCAAGCGGGTGTCGTCGAGGGCTTCGAGTTCCGGGTCCGCCGGCGGGACGGCACGGTCATCTGGGTCCGGGATTCGGCTCGGTGCATCTTCGATCATGACGGCCGGGTCGTCTGCTATGAAGGCATCCTGGAGGACGTCACCGAGCGGCGGCGGGCCGAGCGTCTGCTGGCGGCTGAGAAGCAGGTCCTGGAGATAATCGCCCGGGGTCGGCCGCTTCCGGAAGTCCTAACGGCAATGGTCCGGGCCATCGAGGACCTGACCGACGGCCTGCTTGGGTCGGTCCTCCTCCTGGACGAAGAAAGCCGGCGGCTCCGTCACGGGGCGGCGCCGAGTCTACCCGAAGAGTACAACCGTCTCGTCGATGGGGTGATCATCGGGCCGGACGTAGGGACCTGCGGGACGGCCGCCTTTCTGGGTCAGACCGTGATCACACCGGACATCGCCACGGACCCTCGATGGGCAGACTACCGGGAGGCGGCCCTGCGGTATGGCCTGCGGGCCTGCTGGTCCGTCCCGATCCTTTCGACGGACGGTCGGGTCTTGGGAACCTTCGCCATGTATTACCGAGAGCCCCGGACGCCGGCGCCGTGGGAAATAGAGCTCATCGAGCGGGCCGCCCGGCTGGCGGGGATTGCCATCGAGGCCGAGCAATCCCGGGAGCGACTTCGGCGGCAGGCTCGACGGCTCGAGCGGATCATCGATTCGGCCGCCCACGGTATGGTCCTCTTGGATGGGTCCTACCAGGTCCTCCTGGCGAATCCGAGGGGCGAAGAGTACCTCCGGGTCCTGGCCGGCGTCGGGGTCGGGGAGGCGTTAACCCACTTGGGGGACCAGCCGTTGACCTCTTTTCTGCCATCTCTGAACGATGTCCAGTGGCACGAGGTCAGCGTCGAAGCGCCTTTAGGGGGACCCGAGGTGGGCCCCGACGACTCCGTCTGGACTTCACCGGAGGTCCGTCCTCGAATAACTCGGCGGGTCTTTGAAGTCGCCCTGCGGCCCGTGGGAAAGGCGGAGGACGCCGAGGGATGGGTTCTGGCCCTTCGGGAGGTCACGCAGGAACGGGAGGCCCAGCTCTATGCGCAGACCCGGGACCGGCTGGCGGCCATCGGGCAGTTGGCGGCCGGCATCGCCCACGATTTTAATAACATCTTGACCTCGATCTTGGGTCTGGCCGAGTTAATTCAGATGAAGCCGGATGACCCCTCGGCCGTCCGACGGTACGCGGGCGTCATTCACGTCCAGGGCGAGCGGGCGGCCCAGATGATCCGGCAAGTCTTGGACTTTGCCCGGAAGACGGTCGCCGAGCAGAAGCCCCTCGACCTGGCCGCCTTCCTAAAGGAATATACGGTCTTCATCCGCCGGGTCATCCCGGAGAACATCGAGATTCGGGTCGAGGTCGAGACGGACGACGCTTGGGTCTGGGGCAATGAGACGCAGATCCATCAGGCCCTCACGAACCTGGCCGTCAACGCCCGGGACGCCATGCCAGAGGGCGGCCGGCTGACCTTTCGATTAACCCGTATCGAGGTTCCATCGGGCCGGAAGCCGCCCCTGCCGGGCATGACGCCGGGACCGTGGGTCGTCGTCGAGGTCGCCGACACGGGCGTCGGGATTTTGCCGGAGATTCTCCCGCATATCTTCGAGCCCTTCTTTACGACCAAGCGGCCGGGCCAGGGGACGGGCCTGGGCCTGGCGCAGGTATACGGCATCGTCCAACAGCATGGCGGCTATATCGGCGTCCGGAGTTATCCCGGCGAGGGGACGACTTTTGTTATCTACCTGCCTTATCAAAGGCCGGAGGGCCGGGTCGAGGCCGGGAAGGCGGCCCTTACCGAGACCGCCAGATTTCACGGGACCATTCTACTGGTCGAGGACGAGCCGAAGGTCCTGGAGGTGACCCGGGACATGTTGGAGGCCTTGGGTTTCCGGGTGCTGGCCACGACCAGTCCGGCTGAGGCCCTGCGATTGTACGAGACTCATCGACCGGAAATCGCTCTGGTCCTGTCGGACACCGTCATGCCGGGGATGAGCGGTCCGGAGCTCCTGGCGGCTCTACGGGCCCGAGACCCGGATGTCCGGTGTGTCCTCATGAGCGGCTATCCCCTGGGGGATGCACGCGGACTTGGGGCCCGGGTCGACGTGCCCTGGATCCAGAAACCCTTCCGTCGGGACGACTTGGCCCAGGCCATTCGGCAGGCCCTGGGCCGGGTAGGAAAGGCAAGGTCGGATGCGTGATCCGAGATGCGGGACACGGGGTGGAGGCATGAGGCATGAGGATTCGCTGAGAGCGGATGGCGCATGAGCCCATAAGCGGTGATCCCATCGGTATGCCTGCATCCTGCATCTCGTATCCTGCATCCTTCATTTTGCATCCTGCATCCCGTAGATCTTGCATCCCAAAGGAACGTATGCACTGGCCGGCATGGGTCGCGTGGCGTTTGGTCCGGAGCCGTGGCGGACGGCTCATCACGCTGACGGGCTGGGCCGCCGTCACGGGCGTATTCCTGGGCGTCGCCGCCCTGGTCATCGCCATGGCCCTGATGACGGGGTTCCAGCAGGACCTGAAGGCAAAGCTCCTGGGCGGGATTCCCCATGTGACCCTGACGGGACTGACGCCTGAGAGCTTGCCGGCGGTCCTGGGCCGGCTCGACGAGGTCCGACATCTGCCGACCGTCCGCGGCGCCTTTCCGACCGTATACGGCCAAGGCCTGCTGGTCAGCCCTTATGGGAGTGCAGGCGTTCTCATCAAGGGCATGCCCCCGGAAGCCCGGCCGGATATCCCCGTGTTGGCACGCCTCGTCGGCGGCCGGTGGGAGCGTCTGACGGCCCAGGACGGCGTCGCCGTCGGACGGGGCCTGGCCCAGCGGTTGGGGGTTTGGACCGGCGACAGCGTTCGCCTCGTGATCCCCGACAGCGTAGCGTCCCCAATGGGCCTCCTGCCCCGACTCCGGCGGGTCCACGTCGCTGCCGTCTTCCAGTCCGACATGTACGAGTTCGACAACACGTGGGTCTTCACGCACATCGACCTGGCCCGCCGCCTGTTCCAGCCCACGGGTGGGGCGTCGGCCGTCGAGCTCATGTTGGACGACGTCGACCGGGCGCCCCAGGTCGCCCGCCAGGTCGCCGAACGGTTCCGGGAGGCCGGCGTCGTGACGGAGACGTGGATGGAGCAGAACCGGGCCCTCTTTGCGGCCCTTCAGTTGGAGAAGTGGATGCTCTTTGTGGCCATCACGCTGATCGTCGTCGTGGCGTCTTTCAACATCGTCACGCACCTGGCCCTGATGGTTCACGAGAAGCGGAGTCGGATCGCCATGATGATGGCCATGGGGGCCGACGGGCGAGCCGTCCAGCGGGTGTTCCTCTATCAGGGCCTCGTCCTGGGCCTGACGGGTATCGTCGGCGGCCTCATCGTCGGCGGGGCGGCCAGCTTCATCCTGGACCATTACCAGATTATTCGGCTTCCGGCCGAGGTCTACTTCATCCCGTATCTGCCCTTCCGGCTTCGGTGGCTCGACGCCCTGTGGATCGCCCTCGTGACGGCCGGGATCGTCCTCCTGGCGGCATGGTTCCCGGCCCGGCAAGCGACCCGGCTCCGGCCGGCCGAAATCCTGCGGTCTCCGCCGTGATGGGATCGTCCGCGGTCTATGGTCTGGGGTCTGGAGTCACCCACGGCCGCACGAGCGGGAGCAGGGCGAAGGCCGGCAGGGCCAGGATGAACGTCACAGCAAAGTACGGACTGTACCCCAGGTGGGCGGCGCCGACCCCCGAGAGGGCCGAGACGAGCGTGCGGGGGAGGCCAAAGAGGGCCGACAGGAGTGCATACTGGGTCGCCGCATAGCGTTTGTCACAGACGGCCATAAGAAAGGCCAAGAACGCCGCCGTCCCCATACCGCCCGTGAATTCCTCGATGACGATGGCCGTCCCCACCCACGCCCGCGTGCGGTCCCAGGCCGCATAGGCGTAAAGTAGGTTCGACAGGGCCTGCAGGAGGCCCAACCGCCACAGACCCGCAAAGATGCCCCACCGGGACGTCAACCACCCGCCGACCAGAGCCCCCGTGACGGTCATCAGCATGCCGAGCGTTCCTTGTAGAAAGCCGATCTCAGCCAGCGTCAGGCCGGCATCGACCAGGAAGGGCCGCTTCATCGGGCTCATCGCCTGGTCCCCGAGCTTGAAGAGGAAGATGAACGCCACGACACCGTACCATCCCGGCCGCTGAAAGAACCCTTGGAGGAGTGACCGGGCCGACGGGCGGTCACCGGTGCCTTCATCCCGAGAGACGGACGGATTTGGCGCCCGCAGGGTCACCAGGGCCAGGAGTGCAAATAGCCCGGCGGCGACCCGACTCGTCACCGGCCATCCCCACCAGCCGGCCAGGACGACGAGGGCGCCCCCGGCGACGATCAGGGCGACCCGATAGGCGGTCACCCGGACGCCGTTGGCGACACCCATCTCCCGAGCTTCCAGGAGTTGAATGCTATAAGCGTCGATACCGATGTCCTGCGTGGCCGACAGGACCGTGAGGCCGATGACGGTCACCCAGAGGACCCAGGGAGCCTCTGCCAAACCCGACCAGGGGAAGAGACCGAA
>JAUQPV010000185.1 GCA_030550225.1 Acidobacteriota bacterium
GGCCGTCTGTTCTTTGCAGTCCGTCGGAAAGTCTGGGAACGCCGGCAGGCGCGCGAGGAAGCCCGCCGCCGGAAGGCGGAAGAAGTTTTACGGGAGCGGCGAAGTCTGAGGTAACCCATGACCCGATGGAGGGACGAATACCTGGACCCTAAGACAGTTCGGCGTTTTGGCCTGGTCGTCAAGTACCATCACCCCTTGGCTTCCGAGACGACCGCCCGGGTCGTCCGAGAAATCCGGGTGTCGGGGGGCCAAGCATACCTTCCCGAGGAATATCGGGGTCGCCTGGGTGAGGCCGTCGAGCGGGAGGCCCAGTGGCTTTCTCCGTCCGAATGGGCCGCCGCCATCGACTGCCTGGTCGTCATCGGCGGAGACGGGACGTTCTTACAAGCCGTCCGGAGCATCGCCGGTCGGCCGGTCCCCATCCTGGGCATCCACCTGGGCCGGTTGGGTTTCCTGACGGAGGTGACGGTCGAAGAGGTCCCGGCCGTCTTTGAGGCCTTCCGCCAGGGCCGCCTGCAGGTCCAGCCCCGGACGCTCCTCCAAGCGACCATCGAACAGACGGACGGCCTCCTGGGCCCCTTCACGGTCCTCAACGACGTCGTCGTCAACAAGTCAGCCCTGGCCCGGATCATCGACCTCCGGGTGACGGTCGACGGGGAATTCCTGACGAACTATCGGGCCGACGGCCTGATCATCGCCACGCCGACGGGGTCGACGGCCTACTCGCTCTCGGCGGGCGGGTCCATCGTGTATCCGACGGTCCCGGTCATCTTGCTGACGCCCATCTGTCCGCACGCCCTGACCCAACGGCCCATCCTTCTGCCGGACACGGCCCGGGTCGAAGTCGTCTTGGAGGTCGAGAACGAGGACGTCGTCGTCACCCTGGACGGTCAGCAGGGATACCCCCTGGGATTTCGGGAGCGGGTCGTCGTCCGGAAGGCGCCCGAGCCGCTTCGATTCGTGACCCACCCCGAGCGGTCCTTTTTCGAAACGCTCCGGATGAAACTGAAATGGGGAGAGTGAGTCGTCAATTGCGAATTGCGGATGGCGAACTGGGAATGGAAGGTCGAGATGACGGCGATGGCGAAGGAGTGGCCGCCTCTGACGGAAGATGTCCTTCGGCGCTATGAGAGGCTCCTGCGGCGGACCGAGGCGACCCATACGATGGTCCTGGAGGGCTTTCGGTCTGTCCGAGAGGCTTTGGAATATGCGGACGACCCGCCCGTCGGGGTCGTCGTCGAGCGGTCCCGCCTGACGAGTCCTGAGTGGCGGGGCATCCTGGCCGCCTTGAGGCGACATCGGAAAGCGCCGGTTTACGTGTGCGACCCGGCGCAGATGGAGCGCCTCTCGACGGTCGAGACACCGCCCGGCATCTTGGCCCTCTGGTCGCGTCCACCGGAGCAGTCGTGGCCACCCCCGGCAGAGGGCTACTACGCGTATTTCTATCAGATCCGGGACCCCGGCAACCTGGGGACGATCTTCCGGACGGCCCTGGGGGCCGGGATTCGGGGTCTCCTGCTGTCGCCGGGCTCCGTCTCCCCGTACAACCCGAAGGCCACCCGGGCCAGCATGAGCGCCTGCCTGCGGGTCCCATTCTGGACGGACGTCCCGCCGAGTCATCTGATCCGATGGTACCAACAGGACCGGATGCCCCTGATCGTCGTCCATCCCAGCCGGCCCCGTCCCCTCTGGAATCTCCGATGGCCGCCCCGGGGCGTGCTCGTCTTCGGAGGCGAGACGTCCCCCCTGCCGGACCCCTTCCCGTCTCTGCCGGGTGGTCACGTCCCTATGCTGGCCCCGATGGACAGCCTCAACGTGGCCGTTGCCGCCACGGTCGCCTTCTACGAACGCCTGCACGCCCACAGCCGGAGATAGAGCCATCGGCAGGTGGGCAGGTCGGCAAATAGGGCGCTATTCGCCATTCGCCACTCGTGCTTTGTCCATCTCAAAGTTTGTAGTAGCGCAATTTATTGCGCTTCTCATGCGGCGACGCGGCGCCGCACTACAAACATCAAATCAAAAATGGATGAAGCACTCGCCAGAATGGGCAGGTCGAATCGCCTTACCGCCCAATTCCCGATACTCACTCCGCCTGCAGGAGCAGGGCTTGAAAGTAAGCCGTTTCGGGCACGCTCAGCAGGAAGGGGTGGTCGGCCGGCTGATGCCGCCACGCCAGGACCCGAAACCGCCGGGGAAGGCTGGCGGCCGCCTGGTAGACGACCCGCACGAAGACTTCCGGCCGGACGTGGTGGGAGCAGGTACACGTCAGGAGCCATCCGCCGGACCGGACGAGACGCATCGCCTGGCGGTTAAGCTCCCGGTAGGCTCGAAGTGCATTGGGGAGCGCCCGACGAGACGGCGCCAGGGGCGGCGGGTCCAGGACCACGACGTCAAAGTGCGCCCGCTGACGGACCAGGTGCCGCAGGTAGTCGAACACGTCCGCCTGGACCCACTCGATGCGATCTTGGAAGCCGAGCCGTTCGGCCTGTCGCTCGCCCAGCTCGAGCGCCTTCCGGCTCGTCTCGACGGCCACGGCCTTTCGGGCCCCCCCGACGACGGCCGCCAGACTGAAGCTCCCCGTGTAGGCGCAGAGGTCCAAGACCTGCCGGTCTCGGGCATGGCGGCCGACCCAGAGGCGGTTCTCCCGTTGGTCTAAGTAGAAGCCCGTCTTGTGACCCTCGACCCAGTCGACGAGGTACTCGACACCGCCCTCCCGAATCGTCAGGACCGACGGGACATCGCCCCAGAGGACGCCGACCCGGTCGTCCAGGCCCTCGACCTGGCGGGCCCGGCCGACGCTCTTTTCCGCAATTCCCTTCACAGGAAACTGCCGCAGGGCCTCGACGATGGCGTCCCGTTGGACGTCCATCCCCAGGGTCAGGATTTGCAGGACGGCATAGCCGTCGTAGTAGTCGACGATGAGACCCGGCAGGCCGTCGGCCTCGGCGTTGACCCACCGCCAGGCGTTCGTGTCGGGCCACTCCGCCAGCCAACGCGCCCGCAAGTCCCACGCCCGCCGGAACCGTTCACGCCAGAATTCGGCATCGACCGAGCCCCGTTCGTAGCCGACGACTCGGGCGACTATCTGACTGTGGGGATTGTAATACGCCACGGCGATAAATTCGCGGGACTCTTTCTCGACGAGCTGAACCCACGAACCGGCCGGTAGGACCGGCAAGCCAGCCGCTTCCCACTCGCCACGGCGGACCCAGCGTTGACCCCGCCGGATACGGCGGGCCAGCGATCGCGGGACCTGGACGACCGGACCCATGAAAACCTCGGGTGGCAGATGGGCAGGTCAGCAGTCGGCAGATAGGAGCGCAGGCCTCCGGCCTACGGGAGGAGCGCAGGCCTCCGGCCTGCGGAAGTGCAGGCGTCCCCGCCTGCCAGAATACGGGCCCCCGACCTCTCCCCTCCTTACGGCCCGGCCGCCTTGAATACGACGTCGGCCAGTAAGGCGACGAGTCGGGGATCGTCGTTAGGCATGCGGGTCCGGGTCAAATGAAGGCCCATCGCCCGGGCCTCGACCTGGGCCTCGACGTCGATGTCGTACAAGACCTCCAGATGGTCCATCAGAAACCCGATGGGGGCCACCAGCGCATGCGTTCCGCCGTTTTTTCGGTATGTCCGCAGGACATCCCTCAGGTCTGGACCGAGCCAGGCCTCCGGACCGCCACCGGCACTCTGGTACGCGACCGTCCAACGAGTCAGGCGACATCGCTCGGCCAGGGCCCGGGCCGTCGCTTCAAACTGAGCCGGATAGGGGTCGTCCCACCGACGGATCCGTTCGGGCAGGCTGTGATTCGTGAAGACGACAAGAGCCGCTTCCGGAAGACCCCGACGGGCGTCTTCGATGTGGTCCTGCCACAACGTCAGGAACAGGGGATGCAGGTGCCAGTCGTCGACGAAGGTCCACGCCATCGGGTCCGTCAAGCCTTGATTGACTTCCTGCACGACCCGATAGTAGCCGTCCGTACTCAATCGGGAGCGAAATGGGGCCAGGGCCACGCCGACGGCCTGTCGGAGGCCGGCCCGGGCCATCTGAGGGACGACGTCCTCGATGAAGGGCGGCGAGTGCTTCATCGCCCAGTACACGCGAAAGTGTCCCGGAAAGGCCCCGTCCAGGGCGTGCTGGAGACCAGCGGCGAGACGCTCCGTGATGCCATACAGGGGAGACCCGCCGATGGCCTGATAGCGTTCTTTCAAGTGAGCCACGGCCTGGGGGTCGGGGTCCGTCCGACGGTAAAATTGCAAGATATGCCGCAAATACGCATAGATGGCCTCCTCGTCCATCGAAGGCGGACTTCCATAGGCCATCAAGAGGACACCGACGGCGGAAGACGTCATAGGTTCCCTCCGGTGACGGTCTAAAGGGACGGAGGGATGAAGTGAATTAGGGAACATCGACCCTCCGAACACCAGCTGTCATGCGGTGTCGACCCCAGCGCCGGGAGTCATCCCGCTACCTCTCCTCGGGACGCCAGCAGTCATGCTGGCGTCCATCCCATCGGAACGCCGGCAGTGATGCCGGCGTCAGCCTTAGAGAATCGGGAGTCGTCCCGGTGTCGACCTTGCAAGCCGGCCGTCATGCCGGTGTCCCCCTCCCGGTCACCGGGACAGGAGCTTCCGAAGGCGGACCAGGGGTTCCCACCGGGGGTCGATGAACTCCTCGGTACAAACGCATGTCTCTACGTTGCGGTTCGCCCCGCAGGTCGGACAAATCCCCCGGCAATCGGCCCGGCACAAGCGCTTGAAGGGGACCTGCAGAAGGATTTGTTCGTGAATCATGAGCCAGACGTCGATGCGTTCCTGATCGAAGAAGGCCGTGATGGCATCCTCCGGCTGAGTCAGCCGCTGGGAGTGACTCGGCGCCTCCGACAGGGGCAGGTAAATGGAGTCGAAACGCACGTCGACGGCCTGCGCAAAATCGGTCAGACAACGATCGCATTGCAATTGGACCTGCGTGCGGACCTGACCGACCACCCGGACCCGCTGGGGCGACCCCGAGAATCGGACCCGAAACCGGACCGGGGCGATCAAATGGACGTCGTCGGCGACCATCTCGAAATGCTCGGGCGGGACTCGCCGACGGAGTTCTACCCGGGGCTGGTCCTCTAAGGTCTGGACGAGGAACCACTCCCGGTAATATCGGTTTTCACTCGTGACCTCGGCCATCGGCATACCTCATTCCCACCAACGAAAAGCCCACCCCAGGGCCGTTCGGCCCGTAAGAATCCTGGGTCCAAAGAGACCATAGACTGAAGAGTCATCGGGGTCCTTCGTCTCGAGACGAGAGCGAACCGCACTTCCAAAACAGGTCTATGGTATGGGAAGCCATAGTCCTTCATACCCAACACCGAAATATAGTTAGGCAATTCCGACTCCGAATTCAACGCCCGGGTCGCTGATGGCGTCGTCCGTCCGTAAGAAGTAGAATGACGGACGTCAGGCGATGGCTTAGTAGAGCCGTTCGGTTCGTGAGAATGGCGTCGGAACAACCTTTCCCAACGCTCGGGAAGCACGATTTTTCAAACAGAATGGGTGTTGGGTGTTAGGTGCTCGGTGCTGGGTGTTAGG